>JANORP010000142.1:0-7309 GCA_031415375.1 Bacteroidota bacterium
CATCCCAATCTTGCTCCTGATCATCGAACTCATGGAGGCTGAGGAGGAACCCGAAGATCCCGGGTGATGGATTTTCCGGTTTCTTTGGTTTCATGCGATTGCCCTGATTTTCCCACAACCAAATTTCCATTTTCCGCAAAAAATCAACAATTTACCGCTGAGATGAGGCGTCTATCCATCATATTCATTGGGCTGTGCATGGCAATTTGCGGGAATGTACTCGGCCAAAACTCCGAAGACCAACTTTGGGTGAGACGCGCGTTGTTGCCTGTGGCCAAGCCCGTTTTTGACCATACCTCCACCAAGGAAAACATGCATTTCGGTCAAAAACTCGGCGCTGCTGGCTTTTCCTTTTACAAGACCTGCATCTCCAGCCAAGATTTCAAGCGCTGCAACTTTACGCTCAGCTGCTCCGAATTTTGTCTGAGGGCCATCCAGAAGCATGGATTCGTCACCGGCATGATTATGGGTTTGGACCGCTACAGCCGTTGCCATACCATGCACCGCAGTTATTATCCTTTGGACCGTGGACGAGGACGCAGCATCGATCCCATAAGGTGATGCAGGGCCAAGCGTTACGATATTGGGCTGCCTCGGTGGCATTGGGTTTGAGCTTTTGGTTCGGTTCATCTGCATTTACCCAAACCGCCGAAGACCTGTTTGATTTTGAGCATGGGCTTAAATTTGCCCGATTTTTGGAGCAGCAGCAGCGATGGGACCTCGCCATCGCGGAATATCATCGGCTAGATGCTGAGACGCCCGATCGATTGGAGGTGAGGATGGCACTGTTGCAGCTCTATGCATTGGACGGCAAGCCGAGCGATGGGATTGCAACCTATGAGGGCTGGAATTACCAGCCACAGCTAGCCCCGACCGAGCTGCGACGCAAATATATCGGCCTCTTCTTCCAGAACCGTGATTTTACACTGCTAGGCAGTAGATTGCAAGGTGGCATTGGACTCAAGGAGCCCGACAAGACGCGCGTTCAGTTGCAACTCGCTTTGTACAACCGTGATTGGCCACAGGCCAGAAAACTGTTTGATGCCTTTGAAATACAGCATGTACACAAAAATCAGCAGACTTATGCCCCGATTTTGAAGGCATTAGATGATTTGCATTACCGTAAGCCATGGCTAGGCGCGGCGCTGAGTATTGTGCCAGGTGCAGGCCAAGCCTATGCTGGGCAATGGATCGATGGCCTGAGCAGTTTGTTTTTGGTCGGTGTGACAGGTTTTGAAGCCTATCGGCTGTTGCACAAGCGTGGCCCCAAAAATCTCTTGGCTTGGGGCTTGGCGGGAATGTCACTTAGCTTTTATGTCGCCAATATCTATGGCGGACGGCGTGCCGTGGCGCGCTACAATCAACGGAGAGATGCAGAGATACAGCAAATATTGGATGGGGTTTCTGCTCGGGATTTCTAGCCTGCTTCTACAGTTACAGGCTCAGGGACTCGATTCGACCCGTGCGATGGCGCGTCGCGCCCTTTTGCGCGAGGACTATGGTGCGGCAGAAGCGCTTTGGATGCGGGTCGAGTATTTCAGTCCCGAATTGACCCATGGGGAGTCGTCGGCAGCGCTGGGTGAGATTTGTTTCCAACAAGGGCGCTACGAGGAGGCGGCAGACGCTTATGACTATGCGGCTCGACTCGCAACCAGCGATAGTTTGCGCCAAAAATATCAGTTTCTCGCAGCCACTTCATGGTTGCAAGTGCATGACTATGCGCAAGCAAGGAGCCGCCTAGTGGCGATGGGCCCGCAAACAGATCCCGTTTCAGAACAGCGGCGTCAGTTTTACCTAGGAAGTTCTGCATACGGCAGTGGTGACTTTGTTTTGGCGGAAGCGCATTGGGGTGGGTGCTTGGCAAGCGGCGCTGGGCAGGCACGCTTGCATGCATTGTTTGAGCAGCATGCCAAGCTGGGGCCGCGTCATCCTCGTGGGACCATCGTGCTCAGTGCTTTGATTCCCGGACTAGGGCAGCTCGCGATCGGGCAGCCCGGCAAGGCGCTCAACAGCCTTTTGCTGGTCGGGGCGATCGTGGGTGGGGGTATTTATATAGGGGCGGTTGTGGGGATCGCAGATGCTTGTCTCTTGTTTTTGCCACCGCTCACGCGGTACCACATCGGTGGCGCGCTACGTGCGGGCAAGGACGCCAAGGCCAAATTGCAGGAGCGACGCGCTGCGATTTTGGAGGAGATTTTGGATTTGGTCGGGCGAACGAATCCCTAATGGCACATTCACCTTCATGGTCTGAGGGGAATACTCCTCGCATCTCAAATGCGCTGGATTTACTTTTTAAATTCCTTTAAATCCTCCTCCTTGGTCACATACATTGCAGCTGTGCCTCCGAGGTTGATGACTTTGCCTTTGGCGGCAATTTGGCGACCATTCCATATTTCTTCTGGGTTGTAGCTGAAATTGGGGATGTCTTCAAGTTTGATGAAGACCGTGAATATCTGGTCGGGATACTGTTTGTCGAGGTTTAAGAGGATATTTCCCTTTTTGCTCGTGCGGGCCCCTACTACCGTGCCACAGATCGTCACTTCCTGATTTTTGTCGGCATAGAGTTTGGCTTGCACGGTATTGAAGTGGTTTTTGGGAAGGTTGGGAGGGAAGAGCGGCTCGACATTTCCAAGGGCTTCCTCGGGCAACCAATCCTTGACTTCTTTTTGCGCCTCCAGCTTGGCCTCGACATCGTCGGGCAGATTCGCAAAAAAATCGATGCCAGTAGCCTTCTCCACATCGTCGATCGACATCGCAAAGGTGCTCAATGGCGTCGCCGAATTTTCATGGGGCACGAGAAACCCAATAGCCTTGCCATGGTCCAAGTCGGCCATGACCTTGAAGAAAGCTTTGGGGATCGCCACATGGCTCGGGCTGCGCTCTACGCGTGGCGGATTTGCGTCCAAGATAGGACCTGTAACGACAAACAGCCGCGATCCTTTGTTGCGAAAAATATAGCCACGCACCTTGGCCTCCAAATCGGCCCATAGCTCGCGGTTGAATTCATCCTTTTGCGGCGACATATTGGAATAAAAATAGGACTCGGAGAGCGCGGTGAGCGACCAGCGGAAATCTGCCGAAGGGGCAAGGTGGCCACGGTCATAACCAAAGCCATCATACATGACCACACCATCTGGGCCAGTGGCCTTGGCAAAAAAGTCGATCTCATCGGTACTGCCAGTCTTGATCATCGGGTCTGCGCGAAAGTCATTGCTGCGGGTTATCCTGCCGTCGATGATGTCCGGTTCGACGATGTGGGCGACCCACTTTGCCTGTTCATAGGGCTCATTGTACACCAATGCCATGCAACTGTGCATGACGACTTCCTCGCCTGGTAACAGGGCTGGCAACCCACTCTTACGCAAATCGGCCTGTACAACCTCCAATTTGCGGGTTTCGATCTTGATCTCAACGGCCGCTGTCTCTTTTTTCAAGCGTTCGCGCTCGCCAAGTAAGCGTGAGAGCTCGGCATCTTGGGCCAACAGGGGCAGGCAAGATAGGCAGGCAAGCCAAAACAGCAGTGTGTTCCGAATCATATTCTTTGTGGTCGTTGCAAAATCTTACCCAATGATAGGCAATCAAAGGCCAAAACCCAAAGCTACAACCGTGCCAAGGTTCCGGGTTGCTCAGGATATCACCTGTCGCCAGTCGCTTGAAACGTTCTTTTTCGCTTCAAACGTGCAAGCGCAATGAATTGTTGATGCAATCGTTCGCCCGGGCGAACGATGATCGCTCAATCCAAGTCCTCCAGCAGGCCCTCGATCTCGCCAGCAGTCTTCATGTCTTTGTAGCGCCTTGCGAGGCCAAGCCCAAGCTGCAAGATGATGATCGCCTGTTCTAGACGGTCCAGTTTGAACAAGGCGACTCCATATTGATAATAGGTCGGCAAGTAATCGGGAAAGCGCTCCACCAAGCCTGCAAATTCATCGCAAGCTTCTTCCCACAGGCCTGCTGCGGTATGCTCTTGGGCAATGGCGTAGGGGAGAAAAGGGTCATCGGGGTCGGTAGCCATCAATGCCTTGAGTTGAGCGAGCCTGAGTGGATTCATTTTCCTTTGGATAAGTAAAAACGTTGCATAACTTTGCCCTTCAAATTTAGAAAAAACAGGTAGAAATGAAGTCATTGGTCTGTATTAGTCATGTCCCAGACACGACAACAAAAATACAATATACAGCAGATGGGAAGGCGCTCGACAAAAACGGTGTGACTTTCATCATCAATCCTTACGATGAGCTCGGTTTGGTCAGGGCCATTGAGTTCAAGGAGCAAAGCGGCCAAGGCAATGTCACCGTCTTGTGCGTGGGCAATGCCGAGGTGGAACCCACCCTGCGCAAGGCATTGGCGATCGGTGCCGATGAAGCAGTGCGCATCGATACTGGCACTGCCGAGATCGATGGCCTCTATGTCGCGCAACAAATCGCAGCTTATGCCAAAGACAAAGGCTTTGACTTTGTCTTCTTTGGAAAAGAAAGCATCGAGTCCAACGGCTCGGAAGTGCCGGGCATGGTAGCCGAGTTGCTCGACCTGCCTTTCATTTCCCAAGCCATCAAACTCGTCGCCGAGGCGGGCTCAGCCAAGTTGCAACGCGAGTTGGACGGTGGCTATGAGTCCATCGTTTCGTCGATCCCCGCAGTAGTTTCCTGCCAAAAAGGCATTGCAGAGTGGCGCATTCCAAACATGCGTGGCATCATGATGGCCAAATCCAAGCAATTGGCAGTGGTTCCTGCGATTGCTGCAGAGGTGGCTGTGACCACCGAGAAGCTCCAATTGCCAATCGTCAAAAGCGGTTGCACCTACATCGACGCCGATGACGCCGGCAAACTCGTTGAAATTTTGGTTGACAAAGGTTTGATCTAAGGTTATGTCAGTACTCCTTTTTGCAGAAAACGCGAACGGTAAGTTCAAGAAAGCCACCCTTGAGGCGGCTAGTTATGCCAGCGAACTCGCAGGCAAGCTCGGTGTGGCCCTCCACGCTGTGTCTATCGGCAATGTCGCCGATGATGAACTTGCCAAATTGGGCACCCACGGTGTCTCCAAAGTGCATACCATCACCGACGCTGCGCTGAATACTTTCAGCGACCAAGGCTATACCCGTGCCATTGGCGAGGTCGCCAAGGCGATCGGTGCCAAGTCTGTGGTGATGTCACAGAGCTACAACTGCAAAGCTGTCGCTCCACGCATCGCAGCCCGGCTCGGTGCCGCCATGGTTTCTGGTGCCTCTACCAACCCGACCGTGGATGGCGAAAACCTCGTCATGATGCGCGGCACAAACTCAGGCAAGGGTCTCGAGACTGTGCGCACACGTCGCGCGGTGAGTGTGATCACCGTGAAGACAAATAGCTATGGTCTCAAGGAAACGCCGACCACTGCAGCCGTCGAGGCATTTGGATTTGCTAGCCAAGCTAGTGACTTTGGAGCCAAGTCTGTGGAGATCGTGAAAACAGCCAACAAGATCAGCATCACCGAGGCAGACACCGTCGTGAGCGGCGGTCGTGGCTTCAAAGGTCCAGAAAACTGGGGATTGCTCGAGAAAATGGCCGACTTGCTCGGTGCCGGCACCGCCTGCTCCAAGCCTGTGGCCGATATGGATTGGCGTCCGCACCACGAGCACGTGGGGCAGACTGGTATCCAAATCGCACCCAACCTCTACATCGCCATTGGCATCTCGGGTGCTATCCAGCACTTGGCAGGCGTCAATTCCTCCAAAAATATTGTCGTGATCAACAAGGATCCCGAGGCACCCTTTTTCAAAATCGCCGACTACGGTATCGTAGGCGACCTTTTTGAAATATTGCCCAAGCTCACGGCAGCCATCGAGAAAGCGAAAGCGGCGCACGCCTAAAAAACGCAGATTTGGAAAAGATCAGACTGGATATCCTAGGCTTAAGTTCGAGCCAATCCGACGTAGGTCACTTCGCCCTTGTGTTGGGAGAGGTGAAGGGCAACCGCAGGCTGCCCATTATCATCGATGGATTCCAGGCCAGGGCGATTGCCTTGGAAATGGAAAACATCAAGCCCAATCGCCCGATGACCCACGACTTGATCGTGACCATCGCGCGTACCTTCGGGATAGACTTGGTCGAAGTCCAAATCAACGATCTCAAAGAAGGTATCTTTTACGCCTTGCTCGTTTTTGAGCAAGACGGGCAGCGCTTTGAGATCGACAGCCGCACGAGTGACGCTGTCGCGATCGGGGTGCGTTTCAAAGTGCCACTCTACACCTATGAAAGCGTACTGTCAGTCGCCGGCATCGTCGTGAATGAAAACGAGTTGGAAGAGGAGAGCGACGACTACTTTAGCGAAGAGGACGACGACGAAGGCGATGAAGCCGCCGAGATTCCCGCCGACGAAACGATCGAACAAAAGATCGTGCGCCTGCGCAAGGATATGGACGGTGCTATCAACGATGAAGACTACGAAAAAGCCGCCCGCCTGCGTGACGAAGTCGCTAGGCTGGAAGGCGAAAACAACTAGGGAAATGTAGGTTTCCTCTGAAAAGCCACGGATCTCGGTCTGTGGCTTTTTGTTTTGTTGGCGGCTGCAGCAAGCGCATTAAAATCTGTGCTCGCCAATGTCCACGATGGCATCTGAAAAAGGCAACTTGGGCAGGGATATTGTCCGCCTTGGCCCCACAACAGCGGGAACGGGCGAAATTTGCGCAATACTCCTCATGCTCCACGATTGGGGCCACTTACTCGAAGTTCGATTTTAATGCGTTTGCCCTGTGTTGGCGGCTAAGGCAGGCGCTAATGTGCGATCTGATCGCTAGCTTTGCGGCAAGAAGCTATTCGAATTCATCAAAACATCTCAAGCAGCATCATGAAACCACAAAATTCATCCAACGCTAGGACCAAACTGGCCCGTATCCTTATGATAGTTTTGATTTTCACCGCGATTCCTTTGGCAATGATTGGGATCTTTTTCATCGCAATAGGAATTTCGAACGGCGCTGTGATGGGGATTGACCTCCTGTATTTCAAAAGGTCGGAATACATCGGAAAAGGAATGTTTATGAGCATATTCGGGATTGCAATGGTCACGATGTCCTATTGGCAACTGAAAAAGGCGAGGTCCAAGGGGCAGTAATCCTTCCGTTCGTCGGGCCTATGCTTGGTCGGCAAAACCGTTCGTCGGGCCTCCCCACAACTGCTGTGGAGGCCCGACGAACGGATAGCACCTATGCTGGAAAGGAAAACCGTTCGTCGGGCCTCGCCGCGACTGCTGGGGAGGCCCAACGAATGCGGTCACAGTTATGCTGGAAAGGAAAACCGTTCGTCGGGCCTCGCCGCGACTGCTGGGGAGGCCCGAC
>JANORP010000143.1:0-2851 GCA_031415375.1 Bacteroidota bacterium
CGAACGGATTGCGCCTACTGTTATGGGGCCTAACCCGATTTTATCGGGGCCGTGTGCGCCAAGGCGTGAGGCCCGACGAACGGGTAGCATCGGTAGCCACAACGGACGAAATTCCTAACCAACTTGCCATTTCAGATGCGATCGATGCCATCGGCGATCATCGATTAGAATGAGCTTGCCCTAGCTTGCCATCCCAAAATTTCTAGAAAAGGAAACGACGCGGCAAAGCAACAATTCCACAGTCGATCGGTAGGCAAATCCCCAAAGATCGATTGCTGCAAGCCAGCCTTTGCGCCACGCTTCGAATTCCGACCATTCAGAAATCAAAAATATCCATTCGGCCCGGCCAACATCTCAGAATCAAACTCTCAGGATATCTTCAAGAAAATATTATTCTGGAATTTACTTTCTGTACAGTGATAAAATAACGAAAAGTATGAAGCTGATATTGAAAAAAATGCTCGGTATTCTGGTGGGATGCATGCCCGTTTTATTGGCGGCGCAGCCCGTTTATCAAGCGACATTTGAGCATGGCGCGGCAGGCTATTTTGGGGATGGTCGCGGTAACAAAGTCACTGCGATAGGCAATCTCAGCTATGTCTTGGTGGGCGAATACACGGATACAGTGGATTTTGACCCGGGAGCTGGTGCTGATATTCGGATTCCCGCGGATCAAGAAGATGTGTACATTCAGCGGTATGATTTGCAGGGAAATGTGCTTTGGACCCGCACATTTGATGGGGTCGGTCGTGAAGCAAGTGCAGGTCATGAAGTGGCCTCCGATGGCAGCATTTATCTCTCAGGCAGCTTTTATGGCTCGGTCGATTTTGACCCAGGTGCTGGATCGGCAGTGTACAGCTTCACAGGTTTGCCACCCTTTCAAGCGAATGGGTTTGGGAGTAGCCTTTACCTGCTCAAGCTCGACTCGATGGGTGATTTACAATGGGTGCATGCCTTTGGCGACGGTGCCAGCTTTGGTGGCTTGCGGGCTGTTGATACAGATGCACAAGGGAATGTGTACACTACCGGATCGGTGCACGCCCGCAATGGAGGGATTCCGATGTTTGACATGGATCCTTCCACTGGAACCGATTGGTTTAGCCATCAAGGCATCTCGGGCATCGTCCAAAAGTTTGATGCGGCCGGCAATTACCTGTGGGGCAAATCCATCAAAGGCGCGCCCAATGGGCAACTTGGTTCGCCCAATGTAAAGCCCGATGCACTATGTATCGACAATAGTGGCAATGTCATCACTGCGGGCTATTTTTCTGGCAACATCGACTTTGACCCCAATGCTGGAAATGCGATGGTTTCCTCCCGAGGCGAATTTGACCTCTATCTCCACAAAATGGGCAGCAATGGTCAATTGCTCTGGGTCAAGTCGTTTGGCATCAACTCTCCTCTTCTCCACGGCATGAACGAAGTCACGGTCGATGCCCAAGACAATATTTATGTGATGGGTTATACCAGGGACAGCCTCGACCTTGATCCAGGTGTACTTGCTGCCTACGCCATCGGCGATACAGCGGCCTGCGCCTTCTTGGCCAAATATGACCCGAGCGGCAATCTCATTTATCTGAAAACGTGGAAGGGAAATTATGGACTTTCGCTCAACGATATCTGCGTGACGACTGCGGGAGAAACCTATCTCGCCAGCGTCAATGCGGGCACAACCGATGTTGATCCAGGTCCAGGTGTCCTCAATCTCACGGCATTGGATTTTGATGTCACGCTCATCCATTTGGATGCAATCGGCAATTTTGATTGGGCGATTCAGATCGGTGACAGCAGCTATGATTTTGGAACGGGTATCACGCTGGTCGGCAATCAAGACCTCATCGCTACGGGGACTTTTTCCAAAACGGTCGATTTTGACCCAGGAACTGGCATCGATCCCCTGAGTGCCCCCGACCATTTGCATACCTTTGTGACCCACTATGGGCTGTCACCAGCCACAGGTACCACTTCACCTAGGGTTACCACTTGGCAGGATATGGCACTGTTTCCCAATCCAGCAACCAACAGCGTGCAACTCACTTGGCAGTCGGGCAAGCCCGGCAAGGTTGAATGGTATGGTCAAACAGGCGCATTGGTCGTTCCTGCATCTACAATTGCGGGCGACAAAGCGATCTTTGATGTCGCAGGGTTGCCCACCGGCGTTTATTATGTCGTCGTCACGCGGGCCAATACGCGTATGGCGTGCAAATTGGCTGTTTTACACTGAGCCCATAGTGATGCACCTGCCGCTTACCACGCCCTGGAGGAATGGTAAGCGGCATTTGTTTACAAGCCAAATGACGCCCAGCTGACATTGGCTGGAATAGTTGTAAACACCGATCGCGCAATTCATGGCCTATCCAATTTAAACTAGGTTGACCGAAAAGAGGGTTGTCTTCGCTGAAATGGTGGGGTTGCGGCCAGTGGATGAATGGACTAGCTTTGCACTCGACTTCTAAAAAAAGCAGTGCATTATGTTTCATTTCGCCAATATCGTCACCATTTCGCTCACGCTCTTTGCGGTGATCGACATCTTGGGGAGCATCCCTACCATCATCGACCTGCGTGGCAAGATCGGCGACATCCCTGCATTCAAGGCCACCTTGGTTTCGGGCGGCATCATGGTGGGCTTCTTTTTCATCGGGGATCAATTGCTCACCTTGATCGGCATCGACATCTCATCGTTTGCGATTGCGGGGGCCGTCGTGATTTTCATCGTCGCGATGGAGATGGTGCTCGACCGCGAATTTTTCAAACAACACAGCAATCCACTCACAGGAGCGATCGTGCCCCTGGCTTTTCCCCTCATCGCTGGCGCGGGCACCCTCACGACCTTGGTTTCCCTCAAAGCCAA
>JANORP010000144.1:0-3952 GCA_031415375.1 Bacteroidota bacterium
GTTGCTCCAGTGCCTCATATTGCTTTGCGGCTGCTTGGCTAGATAGTATCGCCTCCATTTGCGCTTTGGCAACGACCGTGATTTTTTTGGTAACACAATTCTTGCAGAGGAGTGCGCCATCTTCAGAAGGCGCTCCAGTTGCCCCAAGTCTCACTTCGTAAGTGCCCAATGTCGCATAGTTGTGAGAAACATCTGTGCCGCGGTCGCGCATGCCGTCGCCATATTCCCAGTAAAACTGTGTCAACTCGCAGCCTTCCAAAATCGATTTGGAAGCGCTAAATGCAACTTCTGTGCCCAAGGCCACGGTATCAGGTGCTGTTATCGTGACTTGCTCTGTATCTTGGACAATGAGCAGGTAACCGTGCTGATTGAAAAAGACCTCGTTGAGGACAGTGTCGATGATGTTGAGCTCGATGTTGTACCGGCCTGGCCCCTCGTAGCAATGGCGCGCCTCTAGGCCGCGTGCCTTGTTGCCGTCTCCAAAATCCCATTCATAGGCAAATGGCAGGGTGTCTATGTCCAAAATGGCCTCGTCGCTGTAGAAAAAGCAATAGTTGTTGCTGAGCATGGGCTGACATTCAAACCGAGGCCAATCACGTCTAAAAGCAAAAATATCGTCGTTTTCAGGGGCATTGCCGCGATTGGAGGCAAAATAGCCAAGGTTGCCCTCTGGGTCTGTCACGATTCCAAAATCGTCGGCTTCAGAGTTGAGCGGGTAACCGAGGTTTTGCACCCGTCCCCATCGCCCGTTGCCCATTGGCTGCGCATAAAAAAGATCCAATCCTCCCAAGCCTACATGTCCGTTTGAGGAGAAGTAGAGTCCCCCCTTGTCATCTACAAAAGGGAATAGGTCGTCTTGCGAAGTATTGATTCCTGCGCCAAGATTGATCGGTTGGCCCCATCCCGCCGCCGTCCAATCGCTACGGTATAGGTCGGTGCCGCCCCAACCGCCAGGCATGTCGCTTGCAAAGAATAACGTTTTGCCGCCTGGCCCGATTGCCGGGTGACCCACTGCATACCTTGGATCATTGAATGGCATGCTCGCAGCAGCTTGCCAATCACCGTTCACGAGCGCCATTGTCTCGATCCTGAGGCGATTGAGACCTTTGCGTGCTGTCTTGTCGCGATTTTTGCGGTGTGCAAGATCATTGCGCGTAATGAAGAGCACGCCGGTGGCTGTGTCGATCGACATGGGACCCTCGTTGAGCTTGGTGTTGAGCGCAGTGGTGAGCTTGGGCCGCGACCAACGCCCATTGCTGTCTGGTGCGGAGAAATAGATGTCTAGGAGTTGCGCATTGTCCAATGTAGAAATACGTTGCACCCCGAGGTCGTTGGCACGACCCGAGACAAAAAACAACCCGTCTTGATAGAAACAGGGCGCAAAATCGGAGGAATTGCTATTGATGCTGAGCCGCTCGATCGCATACTGCATCGAGTCGCCTATGCATGCCGACACAAGCTTGTCGAGCCCCCGAAATGAGGTTGCTAAGGGGTCATCAGAGGCCATTTTCCCATATTTCGCAAACCATATTTCCGCCTCAGAATATTTACGAGCAGCCATCAATGTCTGTGCATAGTGGAAATAGGTTACGGAAGGTATTGCTTCCTGGTCTATCACCTGCGCGTAGTAAATGCCTGCCTCAGCATAGTTCATTGACTCGCGCCAGCAGTTGGCGAGGGCCAATTTGGGCTGCCAGCCACCACCATGCGCAATCGACCATTGGAAATAATCGATTGCCTTGGGATAATCATGCTCGGAGAATGCCTTCATCCCCTTGGCATACCACCTATCGGTCGTCTGCGCTTGCAGCTGAGGGGCTAGCAGGAGGCATGCCAGTAAAATACCCACGAAGGCAAGCCGAGTTGACTTAAAATATTTGTGATATGCTTGGCAAGCCTTCATTCCTAGAAATACCTTGGGCTCATTGTTTTTACACGGTACCCAAACTCGTAGCGAAGCATGAATTCATGGGAGCCGTTGTTGTATTTCTGCAGATCGGTTACACTATAGTCATAGGAGTATCCCAATCTGAATTGAGGACTGATTTGGTATTCGAGCATACCCACGAGCGCATCACCCGTTCGATAGCTTGCACCGATCCAGAGTTGGTCTTTGATGATCAGGTTGGCATTGATATCGACTTCAACTGGCGAATGTGGTATGACTTTGACCAAGGCCGATGGGCGCAACAGCAAGTCAGGATTGAGCCGAATGAGGAAGCCCGTTGCCAGCATCGCAGGCTTGTAGTAGTGTGTCGTAGTATTCATGAACACCTGGAACTCGGCATTCTTGTATTCCAAGAGGTAGGGTGTAGAAATACCCAGATAAAATCGTTTTGTATCATAGTAGCAACCAAAACCCAACCCAGGTATCAAAATCGGTTTGGTGCGATCTTGAAAAACCACATCGCCAGGGACGTCGGTCTGCACCTCGTTGTATCGGTTTTGTAGGGTTGTGAGTCCCCCTTGCAAGCCAAAAGCCAGTCTGCCCTTTCCTAAATCAAAACGGTAGGCATAGCTCAGATTCAATGCATTGCTGTAGCTCACGCCAACCTTGTCAAGTACTAGGCTCAATCCGAAATTGTTGTGCTGATTGGGGAGAGGGGTGTGAAGGTAAAAACTCTGCGTGCGTGGCGCGCCCTTGAGTCCTGCCCACTGATGGCGATACAAGGCGGTCGTGCTCAACACGTCTCGACTCCCTGTGTAGGCTGGGTTGATCACCATTTGATTGAACATGTATTGGCTATACATGGGATGATGCTGCGCCCAAATATGGGAACACGGAAGAGTAAACAAGGTGGCCAATATGAGCAATGCTCTTTTCATCATCTCTCATCGAAGAAAACCTGAATTGCTTACAGGTGCAATGCTGAGAATTTGTCTTTCAATTCCCTAGCATCGACGCATGCAGCAAGGTCATCTTGCGTAAGCAAAGGTATTCAATTTAGCCCAAAATCCCATACAAGTAATGATTATCAGCAATTTTAATGACAAGCCTTACTTGGTGTTTTCTACCAATGGGCCCGATTGCCAGTCCAGTGGGGTCTTTCAGGCCATGAGTGTGATCATTTTTGAATGAAAACCACAAAATTCTTACGGAGACAGATTTTTTTAAAGCTCAATTTCCTAAGATGAATATCAAATGGATCACCGAATCTCGCTTAAAACTAGGTGTTTGTGAATGGCTATCCCCAATCTACGACTTCTATGAACCTAATTTTCGAAGGAAAAGAGTTTTGTCAGCCCTGAAAAACCGCCAATCTTGCAGTACACTCCAAAAATCCAACAACCACCAATTTTCTCAAAAGGCAAGAATCCCTGGGGCCGCCCGGCTCTGGGGATTCTTTTTGTGCGCCCAGCATGGGTGGTAACTTTAGTGTGTAAGTCCCGAATGACACGGTTCGACATCCTGGGGTACAGCTTTTACAAATCGACGAGGGTCTGGGCGTGTCGGATAGCAGCAAAGAGCTATCGGAAATTGATGATCAAGATCCGCGAGATCACGTGCAAGCCGTTCGCACGGTGGCGTGAGAGGACGTTGATAGATGCCGTCTAATTGACCTCGATTCGGGATTAAAATCAATTGGGGTGTGCTACAAACTAGGGGAGCATGAGTCGCTCGACCCCTTGACCGAATGTTCTTCTGCGATACCATTGCGTAATCTGGGCAGGCCCGAAGGGCTTGAATATATCTAGTTCTCAATATATTGAATTGACATTCAACCATTTCGTGGTTGCGGGCTTGGCAATGCGCATTACCCTGGACTTCGTCTGGGGCTATCCACATTGAAGCCCTTCGGGCTTCTGCAGCCAAAGAAGAACACTCAATGATCTGATTTTTTGGCCCTATTTGCAGACTTCGCCCATGATGAACCAATCGCGTAGCCAAGATGGGGCTCCCCTGAAATGTTACACACTCAAATCATTTGATATATGCCATTCCTTCGGAATT
>JANORP010000145.1:0-24892 GCA_031415375.1 Bacteroidota bacterium
GTGGGTTTGTCATTCGATCAAAAGGCAAATCCTATTTGTGGTCACTCGAGATGACAAACCCTATACACATCTACTGTTAAACATGCGGATAGTCAGAAAAAATTATTTGCTTGAAAATGGATTTCAGCAAGCTGGGGCAGAATTCAGCTACGAGATCGGTAGCAACCGTATGGTAGTGGGCTTCAAGCCGACCAATAAGAAACAGGTAGAATTGCTTCAAGAGAAGTATCCCAACGTGCCGGTCGATGTGCTAGAACTTTTTTCAAAGTCAAATGGGATCACCTATGCACTGAGAAACCGCTCCAAGGCCATCGAAGAGGGGAAGATCTCTCCCTTGAACGAAATGTTTGATAACTTCAAGGACGATCCCATTCCTTTTCCGGCAGACTTAGACATCGCGTCCTACAACAATGACTTTGAGCTTCAGGCTCAATACATGAAAAGGACAGACCCTCACTACGGCAAATTGTACACCAACAATGACTTTGATTGTTTCGAGCATCGCGACGAGGTCGATCGGGCAAACATTGTGAGAAGGTCAAAAAGGTTGGCGCCGATTTTTGGCTACGACGATGATATCGTCATCGATCTCCAAAGCGCGCACAGCAAAGGATACCAAATTTACATGCTTTCGGGTAGAAGCGGGACGTCCACAGGGCTGCACGAAATCGCCCTCGACCTGAATGAATTTCTGCACCATTTCCTGCTCTTCGGATTTGTTGGACATTGGTACACTGCATTTCTACCCCAAAAAGACTTTACCAAAAAGGAACTTCGGGCCGTGAGCAAAATCAAGGACCTCGAAAAACACTTTCGCGCAAGTCCAATCCACCAAGAGAAGCTGGACGCAATCATTGCAAAATTTGAGGGTTATAAGTAGCCTCAGCGTACCAACAGGATTTTGAGCTGCCGACTCTGGTCCCCCATTTGCAAATGCACAATGTAGATGCCAGCGGCATGATTTCGCAAGCTCACCTCGCGGGAATAGGCCGTCACGCCATCGATCCGGTCTTCATACACCGATTGGCCCATGATGTTTGTGATCGTCACGGCTACATCTGTGGGCGCTGAGGCTTGCAGCACCACCTTGAAATTGCCGTCATTGGGATTGGGAAAGGCACCATATTCCAGCGCTTGGATCGTGCCGTCGATCCCCAGCAAGAGGCTCACGGTAGAAACTGATGTGCATCCGCTGGCATCGGTGACTGTCACCGAGACGGGACTTGTCCCCAAGCCACCGATCGCCGCCGTGGCCGCGCCCGTGCTCCAAAGATAGGTGTAGGGCGGCGTGCCACCACTGGCGACCACCGATGCTGTCGCATCAGAGGCACCGGGCTGACTCTCGGGCGTGGCAGAGGTCGCGATGGTCATGTCACATGCAGCCAAGACGAGACGCATCATCTGTGGATGCTTGTAGGCGGCCAGCCCAAAATGCTCGACATGCTCCCAATGATTGGTCGATTGGGCGGTGGGAATGTTGAGCCAAGTCGTACCCAATGTGAATACATCGGCCGCCAGGCCGAGGTGCAGGGTGGAGTCAAACTCCATCAAGGTGACCACAAAATCACCTGCGGGCAATTGCAAGGGCCCATTGTGCAGCGCAAGCATATAGTCGGCTGCTGCATCGGTGGTATAAGTCAAGGTATCCGTCCATCCGACAATCTGATTGGGCACCCCGGCAGCCATATCCCAGACGGCGGCGGCGATGGGCGAGCCTGCATAACCCTTGGTCACATGCACCCAGATGCTGTCGAGGTTGTCGGCTTGGTTGAAGTGGAATTGTTGCCCAACATGGCCGCCGTCGTAGGCTCCGCCGATCCCGATGGCCCCGATGACGACACCATTGTCGCGTGCATACATCAAGGGCGTGACCGTGAAGTGATCATACAAAGTGTCATTGAGGTGCTGCGCGTCGAGGGCCGTGTGCTTGGCAATGTAGGCCACCGTATAGTTGCCGGGCACAAGACCCGTCGGGGCAACGACCAAGGCCGTGTCGATGTCGCCGGGTGCCATACTTGCAATGGGGGCACTGCTGCTGGTATAGACTTGTGTGCCTTGGCCATTGTACACATGCACCTCCATCGTGGCATTGGCGATGGTGGTCGAGCCAAAATTCTCTATCCTGCCCATCAATGGACCCGCAAAGGGATGCCTTTCTGGCAAGAGTGTGTATTCCATGGCCTTGATCGAGCGCATTTTCAAGTCGCCGATAGGCGGCAGGAAATAGGAGAAATTGTCCATGCCGATATACTCTGAGTTGGCTCCGCCAGGTCCACCATTGCCCACAAAATAACGAAATGCCACGCGGCCAGAGGCGGGTGCTGTGAGTCCTGAAATGATGATTGTGTATTCCGTCCACGCATTAGGGTAACCTGTGGTCGAGAGGTTGGGATTGATCGCGAGCAGCAAGGTCGCGAAATCACCCACGGAGGCAGCCGTCGTGCCGACGTTCACACTGGTCCCATTCAGGCTCAAGCGCACTTGCATGCGGTCGGGGTAGTTGGGATTCGCCACAGTGCGGGTCCAAAACGTGATCTTTTCGCCATTGGCAAAAGTGCGGGTCGGCGTAAATAGCCAATTGCTGATGGTATTGGCACCCGAGACCGAGGCGTAACTCGCCCCGATATAGGCCGTGTCGGCACCATCAAAGGCCGTAAATATCCCAGGATCGCCTTGAAACCAGTTGGGAACAGCGCCAGGCGGGGCACTGTTGTTGTGTTGCGCCCAGCCATTGCCAGACAAAGCCCCCACATTGTCAAAGTTTTCAGAAAAATATTGGGCGGCGAGCCGTGGGGCAAATGCGCCGAGCACAGCCAGCACGAGCACCCCATTCCAAAGCCGACGTGCAAAAGAGAAAGCGATCAATTTCATACCAAGTTCTAGCGTGTGGAACAAGCAGATTTCCACCCCAGCAACCTATCGGATGCCAGCACCCGCGAGAAAAGCGACGCCTTTCCCATGGAATGGAAGCATCCAAGATAGCTGCTACCAGCTGATTTTGCAAAAGCCAATCCCGCCATGCAGTCCCAAGAAAGGTAAGCAAAAACAAAGAAGCGCGAGCAAACCCAAGAAGCGTGAGCAAAGCCAAGAAGCGTGAGCCTCCGGCTCAAACGCTGACACTATGAAGAGCCTCCGGCTCACGCAACCCATTATCCCCCAGCCCAGAAAAAGCCCACACAATTCCCAAAGCCACCGTCAATCAAGAAAACAGCCATTCAATTCGTGAGCCGGAGGATCGGGACACGACAATGCCACCCGCCCCCATCACTGAATTGGTCATCCACCCACTCCACAATCATTCCCACAAATCCGTATCTTGTAGCCATGCAACACCACCGCTACATTTGGCTTTTGGCGCTGTCCCTATGGGTCGGCGTGGCCCATGCGCAAGGGCCTGCTGAGGCCCTGCGTGCAGCCGAGGCGCGGTTTCTCGCCTTGGGCAGCTACAGCGCCACCATGGGATACGTTGCAGGCGAGCACCGCGACATCGGCAAGGTCTATTACCAAGGCAACAAGTCCCAGCTCGATTACCCTGAGGACCAGACGATTTGCGACGGCTCCAAAACCATGTTTTGGAGCAAGGAATTTGCCGCGATCAATTTTCCAGAACCGATCACCACGCCCGACTTGTCTGCAGGGGGCGTGTATGGATTGCACCGCTTCCACTACCAATTTGAATGGATCGATACCATGGGCTACATGCTGCGCATGCGACTCACGGCAAATGACCCCAACTTGGCCCCGCCGGAAGTCCTGCTGGGCATCGGCAGAAAATCAGGGTTGATCGAGGAATATTCAGTCTTCTTCCAAGATTTTTCGATGGAGATGAAAGTCCTCGACTTCCAATTGAACCCAGTGCTCGATCCCAAGCTATTTGTCATCGACATGGATTTTGTGCGACGGGTAGAGAATGGCGAGGTGCCACCCGTTGTGCATGATCACTGATGGCTTGCAGAGCGCATCTGTTTTCATTTCAGCCTAGCAATCATGCACCATGCGCATCGCATTCCCCTGGACCGACCCTGAATTCGTAGCAGCCTACTGCGCTGCTGTGCGCACCAATGCCTACAACGCGCACTATGAGCGTCCTGCCGTGCAGGCGCTGCTGCCCCTGCACGTAGCGGGCAAGCATGTGCTCGATGCAGGCTGTGCAGGAGGCGCCCTCAGCGAATGGCTGCTTTCCCAAGGTGCCATCGTGCATGCACGCGATGCCAGCCCGCACATGATTGCGCACCTACAGGCGCGGTTGGGCGATCATGTGGATGCCCAAGTGGCAGACCTCGCACAGTCGATGGATGATATCAAGGATGCGACGATGGATGCTGTCGTCTCCTCGCTCACCTTGCATTACCTGCGAGACTGGGGGCCGACATTGAAAGAATTTCGCAGGATCCTCAAACCCGACTGCCCGTTGATCTGCTCTACCCACCATCCTTTCGCAGATTTTATGCAATCGCTCACTGGGGACTACCACGCCATCGAATACATCGAAGAGCAATGGGGAAGCTTCACCGAGAGGCCCGTGGCCGTCGGGTTTTACCGTCGTCCTTTGAGCGCGATCTTGGAAGCTTTGGCAGATGCTGGCTTCCAATTGGAATGCATCATCGAGCCGCAGCCCACTGCGGAATGTGCCACCATCTTTCCCGAACAATATGTACGCCTGCGCACGCAACCAATCTTTATCGTGGTTCGCGCTTGGCGGACGTAGGCAAGTAGATTGCCTGTTCTGGTTTTTTGCACGCCCATATCATTGATCGCGCCATGGGCCAGTTCAAGCTCCTATCGATGCACTGCTATTTCAAATTTGCAAGGGACCATCATATCATAATGATCCCTTGCATTGAAACGTTGGTGATTCAAGCTTGGGCAAACCCAAGAAAGACCGTTCATCGATGGCCCGCAAGGGACTCAGATTGCGCTCAGCTCAGAAAAAGAATTGCTCGCTGATGATTTTGCCGTCCTTGACTTCATAGACGGCGATTTCGTCCATTTTCATGCGACCTTGGCCTTTGATGGTCACGTCCATGCCCATGGCGCAGGAGAAAAAATTGCCCGCGACGATGGGAGCTCCCGTGTAGCCGCCGTGCATTTCCTCGGTCATGTCTTGCCAAGCTTTGCCTTTTTCGATGATTTTGTCGAGACCCTCGACGGTCTGCCATGTCGCATGGGCAGGCTCAATGCTTTTGGCATCCTGGCTAAACAACTCGGCGAGCACTTGCTCAAACTTACCTTCCTGGGCAAGCTCATTAAATCGATCTGCAACTTCCTGTGTAGTCATCTTTGATATTTTTATGAGGTAAATGAGCTGCAAATTTAGTGAATCTTATTGGTTATGCAAACAATAATGGCATCGCGGCGAAAATTTCCTGAAAAAATGGTTTTTTGCGAAGGGAAAGGGCGCTAAGGAAAATGGCCCGCAACCTCTTGCGAGATGGCGGGCCACTTGGGTATCGACAGTGCAAGCCTCAGTGGCGTGTCGCGGGGATTAGCGCTTTTTGCGGCTGTCGTAATTGGCGACTTTGGACGACTTCTGCATCAGTTTGCGGTCGGCTTCGTTCATCACCTCGACATGGCTGATCTGCGATTGATAGGCGGCATTGGACTCCATCTGCACTTGCAGCTCTTCGCTCGTGGCGACATAAGCCTCGTTGTCTCTGAGGTAGGCGGCATTTTCTTCGGTGCGCTTGCGGGCGACGTCATAGTTGCCGGCATCGACTTCGCGCATCGCTTCTTCCAGAGTTTCATTGGACTCAAAAAGCACGACTTGTGACTTGATGGAGGCCGAGATGGCTTGGCTGAATTCCTCTACGCTGCTTGCCAAAGAGAGCACGTCTGTGGCCTCGACCTTGCGGCCGGGATTGTCGGTTGTAGTCGCGTCGTTGTACGTGAGAGTAGCCGCAATATTGTGGTGGCTAGCATTGCTCTTCACGGCAAATCGTAGCAAAACCGCTTTGGTCTCACCTGAGAAAATGTCTCTGAAGTTGACGGTGATGCGGTTGCCCGATTGCACATACGTGTAGCCAAACACTTTGACCAGGCTCAGGCCCTCAGGCAGGTCGATCGTGAGCGCGGCATTTTGGGCGACGACATTGAGCAGGCCATTGAGTTCCTTTTGGAATATGCTGGAAATCTCCTCGGGTGTGCGGATGAAGTAATAATTGCCGCTGCCGTATTCCGCGAGATTGGTCATCAAGTCCTCATTGTAATCGAGGCCTAGTCCAAAAGTGGAGAGCGTGATGCCATTCTCAAGGTTTTGGTTCTTGGCGATGCGTTGCAATTCCTCGCTGCTCGTAATGCCCACATTCACAAGGCCATCTGAAAGCAAAAGGACGCGGTTGACCGAGCCGCTACGGTAGGTGGATTTCACTTGCTTGTAACCCTCGACCATGCCGCCGCCGAGGTTGGTGGAGCCGCCCTCATGGATGGCATCGATCTTGCGCTTAAGCAATTGCTTGTCTCCCACGCGGTTGGAGGTTGCGACGACCTCCACGGCATCGTCATATTGCACGATGGAGACATAATCTTCGGCCGAGAGTTGATCGATCACATATTGCGCTGCGAGCTTGGCGTGCTTGAGTTTGTCGCCTCCCATGGATCCGCTGCGGTCAATCACGAGCGAAATATTGAGTGGGCTGCGCGTTTCTCCCTTGGCTGTGAACTGCATTGCCTTGGTCTCGGCATAATAATAGCCTACATGGCCTGCTTCATTGTAAAGGTACTTGCTGTTGTCGAGGCCAGTTTTGAAAGTAATCGGGCTGAACTCACTGTCTTGCGTTTTCATGGAAACATTGTGAATTGGAGTGATACTCTGGCCATCTGGGTTTCGTTGCTCATTGCGACAGGCCAAAGCGAATAGAGCTGTGATCAAAACTATTGCAAGTGGAGCAAAAATGGTAGTGAGCTTTTTCATTTTTCCGAAATATTTTTTTCATGACGCAAAAGATGTGGCCACTGCATGTGCTTCAAGTCGCGCGCAAGCATAGGCCGATGTAAGGGAGATGCCATTGCGCAACGTTTTGGTGCGTGGGTATCAGAATATTTTTTTGCCACAATTCGTCTTGACCGACAGCACATAAGCGGCGATCCGCTCGGCGAAATAGAAATTCAAGCCTCACATGAGTTGCATAATATATTCCAATGATTTCTTTCCCCCGCCTAGTCCCTTACAGCAGTGTTTGCCAAGTCTTATGCGCGTAGGATTTGCCAGAAATTTTCACTAAGATTGAGTTCGTTCTTTCGAGACTGAGTTCCCAACTTTTACCAACTATGAAATATTTACAAATGTTCAACGGCGTGCCCCTTGCCGGGTAGTGCTGCGGGATTCGCGGTCAATGGCTCTATGCCCATACATGATTCTTTCACGCTAATTCATTCATTATGAGTTATCTTCAATTTCCGCGACTTATTTTTTCAGGAACATTTCAGGCAGACCCGCCTACCGTCAACAATGATCCTGAGCATTTTGACACGGCTACTTTTCAGCCCAACTATGACTTGCCTGGCGCAGGTGCCACCAATGGCTGGTGGAACCCCAAGGGCACTGGTGCTTGGCGCTTCAAGGATTGCGCTGTGCAGCAAGTGCAATACAACGATGGCACGAGTTGCAGCAACAGTGTGATCGACCCTGTAGTGGGGATGCCTATCAACTCGGTGGTGGATCGCGTCGAAGGCAAGCTTGTGGATCTCGATCCCGAGCAGCAAATGGTATCCGCGATCTGGGGATTCCAGGTATTTCTGGGTAGCAAAGGCGGTGATATTGGATTTGGGGGCGACATGCAAGTCTGCTCCTTTGGCGATATATGGGCTCGGTTTCCCAAAGGGCAGCCTGACTCCTTTTTTGGGGCCTATTACCAGAGCATCGTGGACCTCACCAATACAATCGTCGGTGCAGCTGGGTCACGGTTTTTGAAGGAATTGCAAGCCGCAATGGATGGCGGGCAGCAGCTCAGCATTCGGTTCAATGTCGATAGTTATAACGATGACATGACCGCAGCGGATTTCACCTTTGGGCGCGTCACGGGTGCGATCGGCGTGTACTATCCTGGCGAACCTGCCCAGTTTGTGAGCGGCCGCGTGCTCCTCGCTCAGCCTGGCACCACTCCCGGCCTCAATACCGCTTATGCCTTGGTGCAAAATGACTTCCTGCACTTGGACCTTGGCAATAGCCTTCCCACCTCGGCCCTCAATGGCCCGATCGTGAGCTTTGGCAACCTGGTAGTGGCTACGACCGATGCCGCCAACAATATGGTGGTGCTCGGCGAGGTTCAGTACGATGATCCGCTCTGGTATGGCAAGACCGCTGGGATTGTATCCTTCCCGATCAATGCTACGCAGCAGGCACTCATTGCCAATACTCCGATCCAACTCTTGACGCTCTCGAGTGCTGTGCCCAACACGGTGTTGGCATCTGAATCCGCAAACGGGACTTATGTGCGGGCAGACCAATTTGTGTTTCGCTTCAATCCGCCAGAGACGATCGGCGCGACCCTTTATGCAACCCAGTTTGGGCAGCCCTATCCTTGCCAGACGATCAGTTTCTGCATCGACAATACCCTCATGGAGGGATTTGTGTTGCAAGCGCCCGGCATGATCCCCGGCCCTCCCGTGGGTGTGCCCGCGAGTGCACTCAGCTTTCCTGGCAGCGGCATCACGGAGACGTGTTTCCAAATAGAAACCGATGAGCAAGGCGTGGCGACGCTGTTCATCCATGCAACCGACCCTGGGAATCCGCGTGGTTATATCGACGGGCAGGTCTATGGGATCACCTATCAACTGGGGGCGACAGCACCTGCGATTGGCTCGGTTTCCAATCCGAGTCAGCTCATGAACTTGCTGGTATTCAATGCTTATACAATCCCGGAGACACCGACCTGGATTGCGGACGTGCAGCCGATCTTCCAGCAGTATGCCGACCTGTACCCGGTGATGAAGCGCATCGTCGATCTTAGCAATTTTGGGAGCGTGATGCAGCAAAACCACATGCTGCTCAACGTGTTCAATACACCGATCAGCGACCCCAACTACATGCCGGTCACGCGCGACCTCTCGGCGCCCAAGCATGCGATGTTGCTCCAATGGCTGGCGAATCCACTCTATTTTGATGTTTGCTCGTTGTCGCAACTCATGCAGGCATTGCAGATCGCCATCGAGCTCGAGCACTCGACGATCCCCCCTTATCTCACCGCGATGTACAGCATCAAGGAAGGCACCAATGCCGAGGTCGCCGACCTCATCAAGAGTGTGGTGATCGAGGAGATGCTGCACATGGCCCTCGTCTGCAATATCCTGATTTCCATTGGCGGCAGTCCTGCGATTGGGCAACCGGGATTCATCCCCAACTATCCAGGATCGCTGCCCGGTGGCTTGCGCACAGGTCTCACGGTGGACCTCAAAAAATGCTCGATCGACCACATCAGGGATTGTTTCATGGACATCGAGATGCCCGAGGAGATGATCGTCGAGCGGATGAGGCGGCTCAGTCCTGGTGTACACCTCAGAAACAAGATGGCTGCTAGGGCTCAAGTCGATGGCACGGTGAATGGCGAAGGCAGGATGGAAAAGGCGAGCTATACCATCGGCTGGTTTTATGACCAACTGAAAGCATCTTTGACGGCACTGAGCGATGCAGGAGAGATCACATTCGGCAATGCCGACAAGCAGGTGACGCAATGGCGGGGAACGGGCACGCTCTATGTCATCCAATGCTTGCAAGATGCGATCGATGCGATCGACGAGATCAAGGACCAGGGCGAAGGATCCAAAGCCACCGACCCCAACGATCAAGATGGGGAATTGGCGCACTATTACAAGTTTTCAGAGATCGTCGAGGGCCGCAGAATGGTCAAGGCTCTAGGAGGTGGCTATGCCTACACGGGTGCCAAGATTCCCTTTGATCCCGCTGGCGTTTGGAATATGGTGGACAATCCTGGCTTGGTGACCTATCCTGCGGGCTCGCGGGCTCAGCTTTTGTCTGACCAATTTACCGAGTCTTACCAAGCTCTCTTGGCATCGCTTCACACGACCTTCAATGGCTACCCCGACAATATCGGCAGCGCTTTTGGGGCCATGTATTCTATGGCCTTGCAAGCAGTCGAGTTGATGCAGACACCCTCTGGGCTGCCTGATGGCAGCATGGCCGGCCCCAAGTTTGTGATCCCTGATTGAAGATGGCTGGGAAAGAAGACGGATACAGCAAGCCGCAGCACAAGTCTTGTGCTGCGGCGCTGTGTGCATGAAAGCTGCGATCTTTTTCTACCGTTGCACGATACGTTATCGACGTCCTATTTTATGAAAATAACCTTCTCTGGCCTTCTGATATTTTTGGGGGTGCTCCTGCAGAGCGCTTGGGCACAAGCGCCCAGCGACACGATCGCCCCGCCCCCCAAAAAGGTCCACAAAGTCGGGGTGTTGCCAGTGCCCACGGTCGGTTTTGCGCCCGAAACGCGGCTCTACTTTGGTGCCGTGGCCTTGTTTACGCTCCGTTTTTGGCAAGATGACTCGCTCACACGGCTGTCGAGCGCCAAGTTGGAATTGAGTTATTCCATCAACAAACAATTGATCATCGAGACGGGGTGGAACCTCTTCAACCGGCACAACCGCATGGCGCTGGACGGCTTGGTGGGCTTTCGCAAGTTTCCAGAAAATTATTGGGGGATCGGCGCTGCCCTGCCCAAAAGCAATGTGGAATTGGTGGACATGACGCGCCTAGAGCTTGAGGTGCGTGGCCTGCGCGCGGTGCGCAACAATGTTTATGTGGGCCTGCGGGCCAAGCTTCAAAATGTCTTCAAAGTGGTCGCTGATTCGGGAGGATTGATCGAGACCGCACGGCCCGTCGGCTATGATGGTGGGCTGTCTGTGGGCATCGGGCCTGCATTCAGCCTCGATACTCGCGACAATCCGCTCAATGCCCGCAAAGGAAGCTATCTCTCGGTAAGTGGTCTCGGTTTTGGCCGGTTTGTGGGCAGCGACTATGCATTCACGCGCACAGAGGTCGATCTGCGCACTTACCTGCGCCCTGTGCGCCGGCATGTGCTCGCCTTGCAAGCCTATGCGCTCCTGCAGACAGGTGCGCCCCCCCTGCGCTTGCTTGGGCTCATGGGTAGCGACCGTGAGATGCGTGGCTATTACCAAGGCAGGTACAGGGAACAAAATTATGCCGCAGTACAGGCTGAGTACCGCTTGCCGCTCTTTTGGCGGCTGGGATTCACGGCTTTTGTAGGTGCTGGCGAGGTCTGGAATTGGCAGCAGCGCTATCAGATGCAGGTCTTCAAATACACGACGGGAGCTGGCTTGCGGTTGCTATTTGATAAAAAGGACAATGTGAACCTGCGTATGGACTTTGCCATCGGCAACCATACGACGGGCTTTTATGTCGCGTTTGGGGAGGCTTTCTGAGGGGTACACCCGCGAATAGTTTGCGGTAGGCATATAAAAAATCAGCGAAGGCCCATGGGGCCTTCGCTTTCAATATTGGGTGAATAGCGCGAATTTACTGTGGTGTAGGTGCGGCGGCGTCTGTCGCTTTGGGTGCAGGATAGAGCGCCTTGTAACGGGCAAATTCATGTTTTTCCTTGCTGGCAGCATAGGTGACGCCGTCTGCCGAGACCTCAAGGCTCTTGTAGCTATCGAGGCTGCCATACCGCCAATGTTGCTTGCGGGGACCATGGCCACCGCTGCTTTCGATCGTGACAAAATCGACCGATTTTTCGTTCACGGTCACGCTTTGCACCATGCGCACGTGATCGATCCCTTTTGGATTGTCGAGGTAGAGCGCATCGCCCGGCTTGAGGTCCTTGGGGGCGGCGACTTTGGTGAACTCGTCTTTGTTGGATTCTCGGAAACTTCCAGAACCGGTATCTACAACAACCATTTTTTTATGGTCGATATCCATGCTGTCGATCAAGCCATTGTAGCCTTGTGACAAAAAGCCCGAGCAGTCTGTCCCAATGCCATACGTGTCCAAGAATGCGCGCAAGCCAGCGCTTGTGTTGTTGGTGGTGTGCTTGGCGTCGATGCACTGTTGGAGGAAGCTCTGGATGTCAGCCGCAGAGGCCTTGCCGTGGGCAAATCCCCAATCGAAATTTGCGAGAATCTGCGTTACCCCTTTGCTTGCCTTGCGGTTAGCCATCGCAGTTTTCATATGCTTTGGGGTATTGATCATGTAGGGGGGTGTCACCGAGCGGGGAACCGTCTTCTCTGCAGCTTTTTTGTCAGGATTGGGCACATTGACCGTGATGCCTGCAAAACCCTGATAATAGGTTTCGAGCTCTGCCGAGACCTGCTCTTCCCGGGTCTGCTCCTTTTGCTCCGCTGGGGGAGCTGTCGTGGAGCCTTGTTCTTTGGCTGCAAGTGGGCCTGCTGCGGCAGATTCTGCTGTTTTTAGCTGAAATGTGGGTGGCGGCAGGGATTTGCCGCTCTCGGCTGGAGCAGCAGTCTTTTGCTGGACAGGGTTCTCTTGTCGCTTACTTGTTTCAAAACTCATGACGATTGGCAATTAGAAATAATACCAAAAGGTATGTATTCGCTGCGCCAATGTCAAGGTGTTGGCTGAGGTTTTTTGAAGCTGTGCGTACACGCAATGCCTAGCCTCGAAATCATTTGCAGCCCCGAATGGCCCCAATTTCCCCTGAAATCGATGGCGATATCCCGCATTTTAGTGATAAAAGAAAGTGTTGTATGTATTGATATTTGTCATTGTAAATATGGTAATGAGAAATTTTTGTTTGAAAATATGTGTTTTACTATATGGATTAATGCATGTGTATCACTCTGTATAGTCATAAAGCATTCTACAATCGATTTCATCGTTGCAATGCGTGTTCAGCAACAATTCTAGGTGTTGTGCGGAGTGTCCAGAAAATCCGAGATAGAGTATGGCAGGGTTGCCGAAAACTGAAAGAGTAGGCGTCGAACTTATTTCCACAAATTTATGGATCAGATTCTTTATTGGAATGCCGTGGCCTTGGAGGCCAATCGCATCAGCTTCACAGACAAGGACAAAAGCGAGCAAGGCGGGCCTACGCTCAGCTCTAGGGCCTTGGCAATCGTGCATTTGGCAATGCACGATGCTTATGTAGGTGCCTCAGGAACCGCTGCTTTCACAAGCTATTTGCCTGTACTCCCGATGCCCTTGCCTACAGGTGTGCCTGTGGTGGCCGCCATTGCAGGTGCTGCACACACAGCCTTGGTAGCGCTCTATCCCAAGCAAAAAGCCTTTTTTGACGCCAAACTCAATGAGATCACGCATATCCTGAGTGGTGCGGAGACAGGGCATCGCTTTGGTTGCAAGGTCGCGCTCATGATTTTGGAAGACCGCAAGGCCGATCCCAGCAATTCGGATGCGGGGTACTATTCCCATACCGGACGTGGCTTGCACAAGCCAGATCCTAGCAATCCGCAAGGGGTATTGGCGCCATTTTATGGTGCCAAGTCCAAGCTCTTTGCATCGACCCAGCGTTTCGGCCTCAATCCGCCTCCCTTCCTGATCAATCCTGCGACAGTCACTTATGATCCAGAATATGTGCGTGCAGCCAAGCAGGTGCGTGGATTGGGAATCGCGCCCGAGCTGATGGGGACCTTGCCGAACGCGAGTGTGTCGCGCACGGCAGACCAGACGCTTGCAGGTATCTTTTGGGCCTATGATGGTGCCACCAGCATTGGTACGCCACCGCGGCTCTACAACCAGATCATCCGCAATGTGGCCATTGCCAAACTCAATACTTTGGAGCAAAATGTGCGGTTGTTTGCATTGGTAAACGCGGCCATGGCCGATGCTGGCATCCTCGCTTGGGATCAAAAGTACATTCACAATTTCTGGCGGCCGGTGGTCGGCATTCGTGAGCATGACAAGTCCATGGGCTCGACCGGCGTGCCGACGACTGTCATCGATGCCGATTGTGATCCACTGTGGTTGCCGCTGGGCGCTCCCAAGTCCAACAACGATGGCAGCAAGAATTTCACACCCGATTTTCCAGCTTATCCTTCTGGCCATGCCACGTTTGGTGCAGCAGCCTTGCACATCGCGCGTCGGTTTTATGGTGTAGCGGCTGGTAACCGTGCGCCCGACATTCTCTTCAATGGTTGCGATTTAGTCTCCGATGAATTCAACGGTGTCACCAAAGACAACGACGGCACTACGCGTCCAGCACATACCCGCAAATTTGACCAAGGCCTCTGGCAAATGATCCTCGAAAACGGCTTGAGTCGGGTCTATTTGGGCGTACACTGGTCCTTTGATGCATTCAGGACCAATCCTGCTGGTCAGCCGGTACACGATGTGGGCATTGGTGGCGTCGATCTGGGTTTGAAGATCGCCGAAGACATCTTTGCCTCGGGCCTGAAGCGGTCGATTGTGGGCCCAAGGCCATAAAACGATTGGACGTTGCGACAAGGGCGGTGCTTGCCGCGTCGATCGGGGTATATTTGGCTTCGATCGGCGCTGTAGGTATCGTTTTTGGGCATTGCCCTGCCTTCATCGGCAGGGCAATCGCATGAAAATGCGTGAGGGTTGGCATTCACGTTTCCTCTCAATAGCCGTCGATCAGGTGTAAGCCCACACAACGACCTGTACACACCAAAATCGCTCAGCATGACGGTTCATTTTTTCGTTTCACAAGCATTTTTCTGGTGAAGGCTTTGCCAGATTCGCCCCAAGGATGTTGTCCAATAGCCGATCAAGGCAAATCTAGGGCACTTTTCGGGGGCAAGCCAAAAAAATGGTGGCATGAGGTCCATCATCCGCCGGAAAATAGGAATGGCCAGGCGGATGACGGACGATGCCCCAATTTTTTTGGCCTACCCCCGAAAAGGCCCCAATGACTCGCCCCGCTCAGCCACCGGACAACATCCCCGGGGCGAGCGGAAAAATGCATCCACCAGAAAAATACCCGCGAAACGAAAAATTGAAGTCCCTCAAGGCGCAAGCCGAACTGCTCCTGGACGTCCTGATGCAGGAAATGGATTCAAACGC
Organism: Bacteroidota bacterium; assembly: GCA_031415375.1. Classification (GTDB taxonomy): domain Bacteria; phylum Bacteroidota; class Bacteroidia; order J057; family JADKCL01; genus JADKCL01. Next base: position 14,969 of record JANORP010000145.1, read on the forward strand.
CGCCATCATCCAAATCTTGCTCCTGATCATCGAACTCATAGAGGCTGAGGAGGAACCCGAGGATCCTGGGTGATGGATTTTCAGGTTTCATGCGATTGCCCTATTTGTAAGTGCTCGGGGCTTGGGTTTCTCACCAGTGACCATTAACTTGGTTCATGGTTGTGGTGTGCTGTAGGCAGGCCACATTGATCTTGAAAGTCACTAAACTTGGAAATGGAATGACAACGCTTAAAAAAGGATCCAAAGGGGATGATGTAAAACGTCTGCAAGAAAAACTGGGGCTTAATGCCGACGGTAAATTTGGTAGTGATACGGAAACGGCACTGATTGCTTGGCAGAAGTCCAAAGGCATCACGCCAGCCGATGGTGTTGCAGACGAAAATACGCAAATCAGAATCGGCCTCATCAATGCCAATCTCGCTGGGGCAGCAGCAGCGCTTAATCTCAAGGAGTTACGTGGCGTGATCCCCGACGGTGTGATCGACGAGATCATTGCGGCAGCCGACAAGTTCAATATTACCTCCAACCTGAGATTGGCCCACTTTCTCTCGCAATGCGCCCAAGAGAGCGGCGTTTTTACGGTGGTGCGCGAGAACCTCAACTATTCTGCGAAGCGCCTGCGGCAAATATTCCCCAAGTACTTTACCGAGGAGCAGGCCGTGCAATATGCCAACAAGCCTGAGATGGTCGGCAACCGCGCTTATGCCAACCGTATCGGGAATGGCGACGAGGCAAGCGGCGATGGCTATAAATTCAGGGGGCGCGGCTATATTCAGCTCACTGGGCGCGACAACTATGCTTCATTTTCTAAATTCTTTGGGGTGGATTGTGTTACGAATGCCGACTTGGTCGCTTCCAAATATCCGCTGACCTCGGCGGCCTTCTTTTTCAACAATCGGGCAAAGATCTGGCCGACCTGCGACAAAGGGACTGATGATGCAACAATCACTGCGGTGACCAAAAAAGTCAATGGCGGCACGCTGGGCTTGGATGAGCGGATCAAATTTTTCAAGAAGTATTTCGGCTTGCTCAGCAGGGCCTAGGTAGCTGTCCAGAAAGGGTGATTTTTGTCAGCTTTCTAGAGTTCGTTGGGATTTGACGGCCACGGTGTGTAAAATCTGGCGAGACAAAACATGACTCTGCGCATGTCTCTGATGGCGTCGTTTTTTTGAGTGCCAATTTGGCTAGTTTCGGGGGCTGATGATGCGGGTCTGCTATTGTGCAATTTGAAGCAGGTTTCACAGTGATCGAAATGTTGAAATGATGAAAAATAGGAACCTCCAGACTGAAATAGACGCCTCCTACTTGTATGCGCAGTTGGCGGAGCATGAGGGTGATGCGCTTATGGCCGATGTGTTTCGGCAAATGAGCGAGATCGAAATGGGCCATGCCTTGGCCTTTGCCAAGGCAAAGGGAATCGCTGTGGAGGACTTGTCCAAGCCATCGTGGCGTGCCCGCACGATCAATAGGATCGGAAAAATGTTTGGCTACGACTATGTGCTCGGGGTGATGATGGATACTGAAAAGGGTATCGCCAGCGCGGTTGTTGCCAAAAAATCAAAGCACAATCTTCCCGTCACAGGCACAGAGGGCAACCATGTGCAGATCTTACGTTCGATTTTGGAGCAACAAACGCGGGTGAGCGGCGCGCAATTGTCGCGCATGGAAAAGCGGCATCGCTCGGTGGGCGGCAATGCGATCCGTGCAGCTGTGCTGGGCGGCAACGATGGCTTGGTCTCCAATTTCAGCTTGGTGATGGGAATTTCAGGTGCGACAGAGGGGCAGGCAGGCGTCTTGCTCGCTGGGCTTGCGGGTCTGCTCGCGGGCGCCCTCTCGATGGCGCTAGGGGAATGGATCTCGGTCAAAAGTTCGCAGGAACTCTATGAAAACCAGATGAAACTGGAGATGGAGGAGTTGGAAACCAATCCCGAAGGAGAATTGCAGGAATTGAAGCTAATCTATATTGCCAAGGGGATTCCAGCGGAGCAGGCGGCCGAGATGGCCGCCGACATCATGAAAAATAAGTCACATGCACATGAGGTTTTGGTGCGTGAAGAATTGGGCATCAATACCGAAGAGCTCAAGGGTTCGGCGATGGAGGCTGCCATTTCGTCATTTGTGCTATTTGGGGTCGGCGCGGTGATCCCAGTGCTGCCGTTTATGTTCACGAGCGGCTTGACGGCGATCATATTGAGCGTGGCGGGGAGTGCTGCGGGCTTGTTCTTGATCGGTGCGGCCATTACGCTGTTTACGGGTCGCAACGTGTGGTTTTCAGGGTTTAGGCAGGTGTTTTTTGGTCTTGCGGCGGCTGCGATCACGTTTGGGATCGGGCGGCTGATCGGGGTGGCGGTTGGGTGACGGGATGCTTTTGTTGATCTTCGGGGAATGTCAAGCGCGCTGCTGAGGGGTGAAACCGCAAAGAGGCGCAAAGCCAAGCGCGCTGCTGAGGGTTGAAACCGCAAAGACCGCAAAGAAGCGCAAAGCCAAGCACGCTGCTGAGGAGGGGGAACCGCCCCGATCTCCGATACGGGACAGGCAAAGTCAAGCACGCTGCGGATGGTGAATCGGCTGCCGAAGGCTAGTTTGTGAGGCGTGAGACCTCAGCTCATCAAAATCCCTACGTCGAGGCTCATCTGCTTGGCTTTTTCCAGCAAGATGTCTTTTTGCCACTGCTTGAGATCGTTGAGTGAGGCCTCGCCAAAGGCGACCCGCTTGAGGTTGCGCATGCTCAGGATCATGGGATAGATGTCGTACTCTTCTTTGATCTGCTCGCGGATCTGCTCTAGCAAGGCGGTCTTTTGATCGACAAGCTTGAAGTAGGCATTTTTGCTGAGACCGTTGAAGTTGCGGTCTTGAAAACGCTGCTCCTTGACCATTTCTGAGCCCATCGCATTCTCGACGGCAAGGTGAAAATCCCGTGAATATTTTTTCATGCGTGGGTTCACGCCTTTGAGGTCAGACCAGTCCAGCTCGCTCAGTGGTGGATTGCCGGCAAGCTCCACCAAGCGGCTATTGGAGATGATGTAATAGGCCGGCTTGTCGAGTTCCTTGGCGATTTGGTCGCGCACATCATAAATGGCCTTGAGCACAAGTGCATGACGGTCGTCGAGCTTGCTGGCAAATTGGATCTCAAGGTGCGGATTTTCCTTTTTCTTATAGCGGATGTCTTCGAGCTCATTGCATTCTTCTACGAGCCACTCAAGGCGGCCTTTTTCCTCCAGTTCGGCCATCATGATCACACGCAGGCGGTGCAGGTATTCGACGTCCTTGGCGGCATAATTGAGCATTTGCTCTGTGAGCGGGCGCTGATTCCAATCACTCACGCGCACCTTCATGTTTTTGGTGATGCCAAAATGGCGTTCCAGCACAAAGCTGAGGGACGTGTTTTCATACCCTAGCAACTGGGCGGCTTTTTCTGTATCAAAGACATTGCGGGGTTGGCGGCCGTAGAGGTAGTCGAGCAGCACGATGTCGCTTTGTGGACCGTGGGAAATGACCTCAATCGCGGGGTCTTCCATGATTTCAAGAAAGGGTCCCAAGTCGCCTACAGCGAGCGGATCGATCAGGTAGATGTTGTCACCGTCTGAAATTTGGATGAGACAGAGATGCAACCCGTAGCGGTGCAAATTCCATTCGCCCTCCAAATCGACCGCCAGCAATGGGAATCCTTTGAGGTGATCCATCACCTTCAGGAAGGCTTCGCTGTCCTGTACCAATTGAAAATGTGCTTCACTCAAGACCTTATACCGATAGCGTGTAAAACGACCAGCTTCGCGCATTCCCAACAACAATGCACACAGAACATGGCCAAAACCCCAAGCTAGCAATTTTTCTTGAATTGTATGTGTACCGTCGCAAGGTTATTTGCGATAGTCCTAGAAATTTTGGTTGACCTCTTGGCCAAATGCAGGGGAACAATTACCTTTCCGTTTTGCGTGTTGCGTAGAATGCGGCGCAATTTTGAACTCTTGAATCCTTGAAAATGAAATCATTCACACCGTTGTGGTTTTGGACTGTTGCACTTGCTTGCGTCTTGCTCTATGTGGGTTGCGCTAGTACATCGATGCGCATGCAGGTGCTGGTGCCTGCGCAGATCAATGTGCCTCAAGAGATACAGATGCTTGCCTTGGTCAATCGGTACCGGCCTGAAAAAAGCGAAGGTTTGCTCAACGTGTTGGAAGGCGCGGTGACAGGCGAAAACATCGGGCAGGATCGGCGCAGTGCCGAGGCTGCCCTGGGGGGACTCACGAATGCTTTGTCTGGTTCGCCGAGGTTTACCATCACGCGGCCTGCGGTGGAACTGCGCGGCACTGGTCGTGGTGATTTCCCAGATCCACTTCCTGTCGCGGAAGTGCAATCGATTTGCAGCCAATCCAATGCACAGGCGTTGGTGACGATAGAGGCATTTGACTCCGACCAAAGCATCAACTGTACCACGACGCTGCGTGAGCGCAAGACCAAGACGGGTACTGTGGAAAAATACACGGTTTGGCTCTCCAAAAAATCGATCAATGTCACGGTCGGTTGGCGCATGTATGATGCTCGCAATGGCAATCTGGTAGATGAATTTCGGATGGTCGAACAGGTGTTTTTTAATGCGGAGGGAAATTCTGAAGCGCTGGCGATCGGCAATCTGCCGCAAGGTGAAAACGTGACCCGCGAGATCGGGCGCGTCACGGGAGATCGCTATTCGCAACGCATTTCGCCGACCTGGGTCTGGGTCAATCGCAGCTATTATCAGCGCGGCAATGATTTTCTCAAAGTCGCCAAGCGCAAGGTCAAATTCAACGATTGGAAGACGGCCGAGGAATATTGGGTGAAAGGACTCGATGATCCTAAACCTAAGCTTCAAGGCCGTGCGATGTATAACCTCGCGCTCGCAGCTGAAATGCGTGGCGATTTGCAAGCGGCTTCCGACAAGGCGCGTGAAGCCCAAGAAAGATATGGCATCAGACGCGGTGGGGACTATTTCTCGATCTTGCAAGCACGCCTCATGGACCAAGCGCGGCTCAATGAACAGATGAAGGGGAAGTAAGGTCGCTTTTTGAAGGGGATATGCTTTGAATAAGGCTGAACAATTTCATGCGGCTTGGTTGCAGAACCTGGCCCTGAACCGCCAACTGCTGAAAGCGGTGGGGGAGGATGGCTTGGGGGCGCTGTATGCGCCACGCACGCGGAACGTGCGGCGCACATTTGTGCACATGCACAATGCGCGCTTGGGTTGGCTCGGCGCGGCTGCAGATACGCCGCCGCAACTTGCACGGCTCAAGAGCCGCGAGGCCCACACGGTCGCGGAGCTGCATTTGGCTTTGGAGGCTTCTGGCTTGGCGGTGGCTGATTTGCTGGCTGGGATGGCTGGCAAGCAATTGGTGCCTGGGTTTGAGCGGCATCCGGTGATGGTGCTGAGTTTTATGGTGGCGCATGAGGCGCATCACCGTGGGCAAATCGTGGTGGCGATGCGGCTTGCTGGCAAGCCGCTGGCACGTGAGGTGATTTTGGGGCTGTGGGATTGGTGAGGGGCTTGGGCTTTGTTGGTTGGTTTTCGCTTTGGTGGATGATCTTGATTGTGGCTTTGGGGTAGGATAGGCTTGGATTTGTGCCATCGGCTTTGGCTGATGGTGGCTTGCGCTTGATTTTGGTTGGTTTTCGCCAGCCGGAGGCTGGCAATACGACAGCGTGGGAGCCGGAGGCTCCCGCTTCTTAGTTTGGCTCCCGCTTCTTGCTTGGCTCCGGCTTCTTTTTGGTTGTTGTGGGTTGCTTTTTGGGGTGGAGAATCCTCTTTCATCTATTACCTTTGTGGCATGATTTTACAGAATGATCTTTTGCTGCGTGTGGCACGTGGCGAGTCTGTCGAGCGGCCTCCTGTGTGGCTGATGCGGCAGGCTGGTCGGTTTCTTAGCGAATACCGCGCTGTGCGTGAAACGGCTGGCAGTTTCAAGGCGATGATCGCCCATCCCGAGTATGCGGCCGAGGTGAGCCTGCAGCCGGTGGATCTGGTGGGCGTGGATGCTGCGATTATCTTCAGCGATATTTTGGTGATCCCTGAGGCGATCGGTCTCGACTATGCGATGGAAAAAGGGGAGGGGCCGCATTTCCCTGAGACGATCCGCACGATGGAGGGCCTCAAGCGCTTGCATCCGGCTGATCTGGATGGCAATCTCAAGCATACGTTTGAGGCGATCCGTTTGCTCAAGCGGGAACTGGCAGGCCGCGTGCCTGTGATCGGATTTGCGGGTGCGCCCTGGACGATCTTTTGTTATATGACCCAAGGGGGCGGCAGTAAGGAGTTCTCGGTGCCGCGCTCTTTGATCTACCGCGATCCGGCATTTGCCCACGCGCTCCTAGAGCGCATCACGGTGGCCACGATTGCTTATCTGAAGGGGCAGGTGGCTGCAGGTGCGGATATTGTGCAGGTTTTTGACTCGTGGGCAGGCGTGCTGGGCCGCGCCCAATATGCGGAGTTTGCGGCGCCTTATATCGACCGCATCGTGCGTGCGGTGACTGAGGTGCCGGTGATTGTGTTTGCGAAAGATGCTTTTCATGCGATTGACCTCATCGGGGCGATGCCATGCAGTGTGGTAGGGTTGGACTGGACAACTGATCCGCAACAGGCGGCGCAATTGCTGCCTGGCAAGGCTTTGCAAGGCAATCTGGATCCTGCGCAGCTCTATGCTGCGCCTGCTGCGGTGGAAAAGGCAACGCTGGAGATGATTCACGCTTTCCCCAAGGGACAGCATATTGTGAATCTCGGCCACGGCATTTACCCAGATCTGCCCCGCGAAAATGTGATCGCGATGGTGGAAACGGTGAAGAATTTCAGGTATTCGACGGTTGGCAATTAACGGTTGAGGATTTTTGTGGTTTTTGGCCTTCGGCCCTTCGGAGGAAGGCTTATGTTGCTTTGTTTTCTGTTTGCGCTTTCGATTCTGTGGTCTTTGGATGCTGGAGCCCCCGCTCCCTGAGCGGGACAGGTTCGGCTCGGCTTAGTGTCAGCGTGGGAGCTCCCGCACAATGTGCGGGACAGGCACAGCTCCCGCTTCGTTTTACGCTTTCTGCGGAATTTAGGGGATTGTGCTGATGGGTTGGGGGGTGGCTGATCCGTGGATATTGTTATCTTTGGGGCATGAATTTGCACTTGACGTCCTCCTTACGTAGCTCGATTTTTTTTGCAGGCTTGGTATTGTGCTTGTTTGCCGCGTGTGGCAGCAATGGCCAAGTGGTCGATCCCAATGCATTCATCTTCAATCCTGTCGATACTTCTTTTGTCTCCAACACGTTGAAGATCCCGAGTGGGAAATTTAAATACACGATCATTTACAAGGAGGGGGAAGATGAGCGGGTGGAATGGAAAAACACGATGGCACCTGCGAAAGGCAAGCAGGATTTTATGGCTTTCATCCCGATCAAGGGCTCGGCTACGCATGGGATCTTGTGGGTGAACCATGAGTCCACGACGCCGCATGATCAGATCGGTGATGGGGGAGGGGCTTCGATCATGGAGGTTTACCGCGACTCGCTGGGCGGCTGGACCAAGGTGGGCTTTTCCTACGCGATCAATTTTGAGGCTGTCGGTGGCACTTTGCACAATTGCCTCGGGGTACTCACGCCTTGGGGTACCATCCTGACTTCCGAAGAAATCGAGCCGGCGAATAACCGCGTCCTGCATCCGCAGATCGTGGACCCCTTGCATCCCCTCATGGTGCGCGACACGAGTGAGGTCATGGGCTGGCGACGTTGGATGAATTATGGCTGGATGGTGGAGGTGGATCCGCTCAAGCGGGAGGTGCTCGGAAAGCGCTACGCCATGGGGCGTTTCATGCACGAGGGCAATTTTGCGATGCCTGATGAAAAAACTTTCTATATGCTGGATGATGAGGGGCCGGGAGCTTTTTTCAAGTTTGTGGCCGACACGGTGCGCAATCTGCGCAGCGGTCAGCTGTATGCTTATCGTCATGTGCCAGATACATTGGGTAGTTTTTGGGTCAAATTGCCACGTGGGCGGGACTCGCTGCTGCATGCGCGTCGCTACGCTTTCCAAGGTGGTGCGACGATCTTCAACCGTCTTGAAGACATCGAGCAATTGCCAGATGGCAGTTTTGTGATCAGTGAGACGGGTCAGGATTCGATGGACCTCAACGTGGCCATTTTACAAGGTGGCAAGGTCGCCCCGCACCTAGAGCGCCTGCATATCGGCAACAAGCGCTATGAAGACAAACATGGCCGCCTCTTGCACTATAATCCCAAAACGGAAAAATTTGTGGTCTTTTTGGAGGGCGGACAAGCGCTCGAAGACAAAAGCATCGTCTTGAGCAATCCCGACAACCTGGCAATCGACCACAAACGTGGTCTGCTGGTGATCCAAGAGGATCTCAATGGCACCGATGCAGGCCGGATTCCGACGGGAAGTGGGGTGCGTGTATCAGCCGAGCCAGGCAAACCTGCCCATTACAAGGCGGCAAATGAGATTTATTTCCTGGACCTCAAGCATCTCCAACCCAAACTGGACGATTTACATCGCTTTGCTGTGATTCCCGCTGGTTTTGAATCGACAGGCGCGATCTTCAGCCCCGATTATGGCTCCTTGTTCATCAATCTCCAACAAGCTGACAAGGGTGGGCTGGCGCCGTTTGACCGTTCGATGACGGTGGTGGTGACGGGTTTTGGGGAGTGATGCTGCTTTTTTGTGCTGTAGGGGCGATATTGGGTGGGACAGGTCTCGACCTGTCCGTACTGGGGAGTGATGCTGCTTTTTGGTTTGGGTGGTCGATATTATTTTGCACCCTTAATACGCCGGACTACTTTTGCCCAACTCCGGGGAGGAAATTTTTATGGCACAGATACCAAGAAAGTGGAGCGTCGACCAGAAGCTGGCGATCCTGCGAGAAGTTCAAGAGCATGGCTTGACCAAGACCTGCCGCAAGCACGAGATCTCGGACTCGATGATCTACAAGTGGCGGCGCAAGGTCGAGGTGCATGGCGAGGCCGGTCTCGAGGCCCATTCCCATCGAGAAACGCCTGAGTTCCACAAGATGGCCGACGAGAACCGCCGCCTCAAGCAGCTGGTGGCCGACCAGGCGCTGGAGCTGCAAATGGTGCGCGAGGTTCTAAAAAAAAAGGAAATGCAATCCCGGAAATGAAGGAGGTCGCGATGGAATATTATGCAAAGGGACACACCATCAGTAAGGTAACCAAGCTTTTGGGGCTATCCAAGAGCACCTACTACCACAAGCCGGGCATCGGCGTCCCCGGACGCCCGACCAGCACCCACACGATGCGCATGGACGGCACCATGGTCCCTGACAAGACCGTCGTGGAAGACATCATGGAGATGCTGGCGATGGACTTTGTGGACTACGGCTACCGCAAGGCGTGCGAGTGGCTCAAATGGGTCAAGCGCTACATTGTCAACCACAAGAAGGTGCTCAGGCTCATGCGCGAGAACCAGGTAACACTGCCCAGACGCTCGGGCCTCGAGGGGCAGGATCGCAAGCGCATCACCGAAAAGGTGCCCCAGCCCACGGGGCCGCGCCAGCGCATCGAGGTGGACATCAAGTACATACGGGTCCATGGGCAGAAACGCAATGCCCTGGTGCTGAACTTCGTGGACCTGTTCCACAGGGAATGGCTGCCCTTCCACGTGGGATGGAACATCCGCAAGGAGGACTTCATCAGGATGCTGCGCACGCTCTTCGGCGACCAGCCACTCAAAACCGACGGGATGTACCTGGTCATCAGGACCGACAACGGGAGCCAGTTCATCGCCACGGAGGTCGCCAAGTGGATGGAGCACATGGGCATCGAGCACGAGTTCATCCATGCCGCAACCCCCGAGGAAAACGCCCACGTCGAGTCGTTCCACTCGGTCATGCAGCGCGCAATGGTGAGGACGCGCGAGTTCGACTCGCTCAAGCACCTGCACGACAC
>JANORP010000146.1:0-1764 GCA_031415375.1 Bacteroidota bacterium
AAAACCCCTTCCATCGCCTATGTAGAATGAAATCTTGCGACATCAACAACCCGGCCCCAGGCTCGGGAAGGCAAGACCATGCCCCAATGCAAACACACGAATCAGGTTACTCTGGGTTTTGCGCACTTGCTGAATCGCTGGATATCGACCTCAAAGGCCACAATTTGGAGTACGCACACCTCACCAATGTAAATTTCTCGGAAGGGAAATTGATGAAGACAAGCTTTTTTCGGGCTAAGCTTGCTGGTTCCGACTTCAGCAAGGTGATGGCACGGGACGCCAGTTTCCAAGAGGCTGACATGACCAGCTGCAACTTCCACAAAGCCAATCTCAAGCACACAGGAATGGTCAAGGCCATTTTCAAGGATGCCGATCTTTCCAAGGCTGATTTGGAAAAGGCCTTCATGCCGTATTCAGACATGCGCAACTGCAACCTGAGCGGGGCTTCGATTGTCAAGGCCACTTTGGAGGGTTGTGATATGAGCGGCGCCAATCTCTTGGATTGCAAGTGGAGACATGCTTGGTTCCAATCCACCAAACTTCATGGCACCATTCTGCCCGAGGACTTTGACCATCCACAAATGCATACAAACGGTATCATCTTCTATTACCGTGACGAGCCGATTCCCAAGAAGATGACCAAGCTGACGGATTCGGAACAAGCGCTCGAAGACCTGCGAAACGCCAGGAAGCGGTCTGCAAGCTCATGAATGATTTCTTCGGCGGCTAGTCCCTCGAATATCTACATGATCAAGCGTTTTTGGCCGCTAGCATGCCCCCTCAAAAACCCAAATCTCGCAGCAAGGGCATCGACATGCAATGCGAGCCTCCGCGCGCAGGCGATAACTCTGATGATGGAAGCAAGATCAAAGTCTTGGTCACCTCCTGTGGCTTGCGTTCCTCGTTTTCAAACTGGCTCAAAAGCTCCTCGGCGGTAATCACGTCATGGTCCAGCACTTCCTCGAACTCGGTTGCCGTGTGCTCGTTGCGATCATAGCCGAATACCATGACTTCCTTGATTGTCAAGACATTGCAGTAGCCGGTCCACTGCTCACGCTCGTCGAAGGGGAAGTCGTCGCTGCTGCCGCCGTGGTTCACGACGCGCACATCCTCCGTCGCGCCTCCAAAGTTCACGATGCTGATGCGGTGTAGCAGGCTCTCGAGGCCAAGCTATTCCTCGCGCACGATGGCACGATGCCTTCGCCATTCTTGTAATACGGTACCAGGAACGGGCCTTTGTTTGGCTTTGCGAACCGACGTTTATCCCCACGAATCGGTTCGCCAGTTGCGGTTTGCTATCATGACCATGCTTGAATTTGCGAACCTTTGCAGTTCCCTTTGTTAGGGATATACTTGACTTTGTGAGCCTTGCGGTTTTTTCTGGTGGAGATGAAGAGGGAAAAAATCGTCGTTCAAATACAAGTCTGTTGAGAGTCTCTACAGCACAATAGACCAGAGAATCGCTTCCAGGCGTATGCAGATTACAATGGTCAGGAAATTCCCCCCCCAAAAACGCAGAAATCCCCGCCCGGCAAGCGCCAAGCGGGGATTTCCAATCTCTAATTGATCACGGCTCAGCGGTTCAAGACCAGTTTCCTGGTCATCACCTCTCCGCCTGCGGTAACCATCTTGGCGAAGTAGATGCCCTGGGCCACGCCCTGCGGCTTCCACTCGACCTCGTAGTTGCGCCCCGCCTCGGCGATGCCGTCGAACAGGACGGCCACTTCCTCGCCCGTCATGCTGTACACGCGCAGCCCGACGACC
>JANORP010000147.1:0-9141 GCA_031415375.1 Bacteroidota bacterium
GCTCGTTCGTATTGAGGCCGACGCCGAGCCGCATTTTTTCCACACGGTTTTGGGTCGCGATGCGATCCAGTTGCAGGTCTAGCACCCCTAATCCCAAGCTGCCGTCTCGCAATTTCCACACTTGATTGCCCATTTTGGACAATCCCAGTTTTCGTCCGATGCTGTCTAGCTTGCGGTAACTTCTCTCATCTTTGAAATCCAAAGGAATGCTGCGACTCGACTTCAGCGTGCTGTCTTCCATCCCAGCCCCATCTGCTACGACCAGGGCGTCTTCTGGCCTGAAACGCATCCGCAGGGAGTCCCCAAATTGCTGGTTGCTGATCCTGGAATATCCGCTGAAATGGAATCGAAAGGGGTCGTTTTTGGAGGCTGGCTTGGTATTGATCTCGGTGAATAGCTCTGAAGGCACCCACTGACCCGTTTCGAGTTGCGTATTGACTTGTTTGATTTCGCCTGACTCGATCAGCAGCCCGCCCTCGTTCGAGACGAGTTTGACCTCTACTGTAAGCAGTGCCCAGTCATGGCTATGGATACGCAGATTGCCCTTGAAGCCATCAAAATGATCGACTTTGGGCGCAAAGTCGATTGTGAAGATGCTGTCTTCGCCACTCAGCAGGGTATCGCGCAGGCTGAAAATATAGTTGTGAAGACCCGGCGACGACACTGGGCTGAGGTATTGCTGGCCAAAAACACCGATGTAGTTGCTATAGAAACTCAAGTCTTGCAAATCGCTGGCTGTAAAGGGAATGACCTTGCCAGGATAGCCCGCGAGTCGCGCAGAAATAATTTTTTCTTGTACTTTTCCAGGTCCTTTCTGCTGTCGATGCGTCACCGTTTCTGAGAGAAATAGGTGAATGTCGAGCCTTGAGGAATCGGGTATGCTGCTCGGATAGCGCGGTGAGGCTGTGAGTTTGTTGTAGGTGTCGAAGCTGAAATCAGAAAAATTGAGTGGGTCATTGTCGTGTCGCCGATCCACTGCATTGCGCATGATGCGCAACGCGGGATTTTCGGTCGGTTGGATGAGCACATCCGCCAAATGCACACCGCCCGGCACCAGCATGACCTTCAAAAATGCACCAGGAGAGACCGCCAATGTCTGGGGCGTATAGCCCAATAGGCTGATTTTGAGAGAATCATGTGGCGCAACAAAGGGAAGCTGGAATTGGCCGTCGAGCCCAGAGAAGCATCCTGCCTGCGCGCCTAAGCGCACCACATACGCGAATGCCAGTGAATCGCCTGTCTCAGCGTCGCGCACGGTGCCGCTCACTTGGCCCAAGGCAACCTGTGCGAGCAGGGAAAACCCCAGTACAATACCGTAAAACCGAAGGAGAGCTAGGAAGCGCATGCGATACGAATATAATGTACAGCCGTCGATTTGTTTGGAGCGAGTGCGCAGGATTTCCATAGAATCTCTGACCTACATCGCTGCACGATACAACGGGCATAAATTTTGGCTCCAGTCAGTTATCTGCAGGCAAAAAATTTGGTTCCACGGCGCGCTTCAGTGTTTCGTTGAAAACTTTCCCCGATTCCCTTCGGCGATTTTCCAGTAACTTCGCCCTCAGAATTAAAAGCAACAGCATGCGCGACCCGATTTTTGACATCATTGAGCAGGAATTTCACCGCCAAAAAGAAGGCGTGGAACTGATTGCCTCAGAGAATTTTGTATCCCAGGCCGTTTTGGATGCGATGGGATCCTGTCTCACCAACAAATATGCCGAGGGATTGCCCGGCAAGCGTTACTACGGCGGTTGCCAGATCGTAGATCAGGCTGAAAACATCGCCCGTGACCGTGTAAAGGCACTCTTTGGTGCCGAATGGTGCAACGTGCAGCCTCACTCTGGCTCACAAGCCAATTTTGCAGTGATGCTCGCTTGTTTGCAACCCGGCGATACCATCCTGGGTTTTGACCTGTCACACGGCGGTCACCTCACCCACGGGAGCCCCGTCAATTTTTCTGGGAAATTATTTCACCCTGTATTTTATGGTGTAGAGCGCGAAACAGGCCGCATCGATTTCAACAAAATCCGCGAAGTCGCCCTGCGTGAACGTCCCAAGATGATCATTGCTGGCGCGAGTGCCTATGCCCGCGACTGGGACTACGCGACGATGCGCAGCATCGCCGATGAGGTCGGAGCCATCCTCTTGGCCGACATCGCCCACCCTGCCGGCTTGATCGCCGCTGGGCTGCTCAACAATCCGATGCAGCATTGCCACATCGTCACGACGACGACTCACAAGACCCTGCGTGGTCCACGTGGAGGTCTCCTTATGATGGGCCAAGACTTCGACAACCCATTTGGCAAGACCCTCAAAAATGGCTCGCCTATCAAAATGAGCTCCTTGCTGGATGGTGCTGTTTTTCCAGGCAGCCAAGGTGGCCCACTCATGCACGTGATTGCCGCCAAGGCAGTCGCCTTTGGAGAGGCGCTCTTGCCATCGTTCAAAACCTATGGCGAGCAAGTGATCCGCAATGCGCAAGCTATGGCCACAGCCATGATGGAGCGCGGCTACAAGATCATCAGCGATGGCACCGACAACCATTTGCTGCTCGTCGATCTGCGCAGCAAGGGCCTCAACGGCAAGATCGCTGAAAATGCCCTCGTGGCTGCCGACATTACTGTGAACAAAAACATGGTGCCTTTTGACACGGAAAGCCCATTTGTCACAAGCGGCATTCGCATCGGAACTGCGGCTGTCACCTCGCGGGGTTTGTTGGAAGACGACATGCGCTTCATCGCCGAGAAGATCGACCAGGTGCTCCAAGCACCTGAAGACGAGGCGATGATGGCACGTGTGCGCGGGGAGATCCATGAAAAAATGAATTCCTTCCCGCTTCAGTATGCCGCTGTGCCAGATTTGGAGCAGGTAAGATGACGCAATTATTCCGCAAGACTATGAAAAAGCACTTCCTTTTCATGCTGGGCCTTTTGGTGCTCGGTGGTGGGCCAGCCATTGCGCAGCGCATCACGGCCGAGAAAACCTTTGGACTGAACTATCCTGTAGGCACGGTCGGCTACCCAGCGGGCATTGTCGGCAACAAGGACGACCGCTTTACAGTGATCGAGTTTTGGAACAGCAACGAGGAGCGGAAATACACCAATCATTACCTCGAGACCTACAGCGACAAGTTTGAGGAAATCTGGTTTCGTCCCGTCACCAAAGACAATGACCCCAAGTTTGCGACGATCACAGAGATGATCCGCTTGGATGGTGCAGTTGGGGTGGTCGGCACACAATATTCACCAGCAATCAAGCGGGCTGCGACCAAATTGCAACTCTGGGACCTCGATGGCCGCGAAAAAGGGACTTTACAGACGATCAGTAATTTCACCAAAAAGGCCAAGAAGGGTTATGAGGAGGCACTCTCCAATTCCCCAGACAACAAAAGCCTTTTTTGGATGGGCCACAATCCCAGCGCCAGCTACAAGAAGCGTGATTTTTACTGTAGTGTGACCGACGATGCAGGGACCAAGATTTGGTCCAAGCGATTGCTTTTGGAGCCAACCCTCCAGAAATACAAGGTGAAGCAAAGCACGATCGACAACCGCGGCAACGCTTATTTCTACATGGTCTATGAGGCCGCAACCAACACGATCAAAGACACAGTAAATCTGCCTAAGATCGTGCGTTACGTGCACAAGGAGAATAAATTCTACACCTATGCCATGGACTTTGATGGCATGTCGGTGCCCGAAGGCATGATCAAGGTGACCGAAGCTGGCGATTTGGTCTTTGTGGGTGTCCTCTCTGACGGTTCTGAAAAGGGCTTTCTCAACGGTGCCAACAGATATCAGACTCCATTGAAGTGGAATAAGTTGGTGTACATCAACTTCGACATCAAGCGCGAGCTGCAAAAAGCCCAAGAGTTTGTCATGGACATCCCCGATAGTTGGGTCACACGCTATCAGCAGCGCGGCGCAGATTTCAGCAAGGCAGAGCTGCTCGAGCGCAACAATCAGCTCTATTGGGTGATGGAGGAGTTTTATGTCATTGAGCACAGCGGTAAGCCCCAGCACCGATACTACGATGTGGCGACCGTCGCGATCGATATGAAAAGCGGCGCAATAAAGTGGGCCAATTGGTTTGAAAAGAAACAGCGCGACTACTACCGCGGCGAATTGCTGGGCTATGTCTCGGCATTTTCTGAAGGGCAATTACATTTCGTTTATCTGAATGAGCGCGGTGCACAAGGCAAGATTGTGTGCAGTAGCTTTGACCTCAAGGATGGCACGATTGAAAACAAGGACCTCGCGCGCAATGAGCGCGAAGACAACTTGTTTTTCCCTCGTCGCAGCACGGTGATGGGCAATGGGCGTATGATGCTCCTCGGTGTAGGCAACATCGAGCGCAATGAATTTAAGATGATCGAAATCTCATTCGATTGATCCATTTTTGATTAAAGAATAGGACGAAGTGGGCATATTTTCTTGGCGGAAAAAAACGAAACGTGGCGCGGATCAAAGTCCGGAGGAAATGTCCTTTTTCGACCACTTGGAGGAATTGCGATGGCATCTCGTGCGCATCGTGATCGTCATTGTGATCTTTGCCATTGTCCTATTTATTTACCGGATCCCAGTGATCGGTGGCGTTTTCATGGCGCCATTTCGATATGATTTTGTAACCTATCGCCTTATCTGTGAGCATATCACGGATGATTTCTGCCCGCCAGTCGAGGATGGCACGGGTGCGTATTTCACCGCCAAGGCAGACACTTTGGAATTGGAAGGGATGATGGCATTGCCAGACAGCATCTTTCTGCAAGATGCTGTAGCCATCGTCGGTGATTCGATCAATTCCCTCCCGGTAGCGGTCGCTGTCAAGAGCGATACTGGCTACCACCAGGTCCCCGTCAAGTTGCGCGTCGATGCCAAGAAGTTCATGGAATCGGGGCAGATGGCAGGTTTCAAGATGCGCACCAAAAGTGGAGAAATGGTGAGCATACAGGCCACATCACCCTACGAACAATTCATGAAGGCGATTATCTACGCCTTTTTTGCAGGACTTATCGTGGCATTCCCCTATATCACTTGGGAGCTCTGGCGCTTCATACGTCCCGCTCTCTCTGGCCGTGAGGCCAAACGTGTGCGGTGGAATGTGCTCACAACCAGCATTTTGTTCTTTATTGGAGTGTTGTTTGGGTACTATGTGATCTTGCCCACCTCCGTTTTGTTTCTCGCACAATTCGTCCTGTTTGAAGAGGCTGAGAATATCTGGCGCATCGGCGATGTTATCAATTTTGAGCTAACGATGCTGTTTGGCGCCGGGCTTGTGTTTGAGTTGCCTCTGGTGATTTATTATCTCTCGCTCATCGGGCTGGTCACACCCGATTTCTTGCGGAAATACAGGCGTCACTCGATCGTGATCCTGCTCACGATCGCCGCCTTGATCACCCCTTCGCCCGATCCCTTCAGCCAATTGCTGGTTTTCGCACCCTTGATGATCCTATATGAAGTCGGGATCATCATCAGCTCACGTGTAGCCAAGCGCAAGGCGCGCGAGGCAGCAGAAGATGAAAAAAAATCGAATCAACCCGCAGAAGCGGATACAACAATATGAGTACCATTAGATCTATCGCCATCGCAGGAGACCATGCTGGTTTCACCTATAAGGCTGCCGTTAAAGCTTACCTTGAGACCCAAGGTATCGAGGTGCGCGACTACGGCACCGATTCTGAAGCATCTTGCGACTATCCTGACTACGTGCATCCCCTCGCCAA
Organism: Bacteroidota bacterium; assembly: GCA_031415375.1. Taxonomy (GTDB): domain Bacteria; phylum Bacteroidota; class Bacteroidia; order J057; family JADKCL01; genus JADKCL01. Next base: position 5,720 of record JANORP010000147.1, read on the forward strand.
AGCAGTGGAAGCAGGCGAATTCCCACTCGGGATCCTCATCTGTGGCAGTGCCAATGGTGTGGCCATGACCGCCAACAAGTATCCTGGCATACGCGCCGCGATCGCTTGGGAGACCGAGCTTGCCAGCCTTGCACGCACGCACAACGACGCCAACATCGTCTGCGTGCCTGCGCGATTTGTCTCGGTGGAATTGGCACAGCAGATTGTGCAAACCTTCATCGACACCAAATTTGAAGGCGGTCGCCACCAACTTCGGGTGGATAAAATTGCTATTCACGACTGAGGTAACGACAGTATCGATTCATTGTCGGGGTATTTCATTAGTATTGAAAACATGAAGTTCTACAGCCTGAAATGGTTTTTATTGCTTGCTCTTAGTACACCAATGTGGGCAATGGCTCAGGTGGCACCCATCAAAGATGTGCGCGGGGTCAACGTCGCCAAGCGAGACCAAAACACGCCACCCAACCTGCAAGCAGCTGGCGAGCAGCTTGTAGCCACTGGAGCCTTGAACGACCGCCTCGTCGCCGACGCAGAATGGATCAAGAAATACGCAGCCACCATTACCCCGGCCGATTTGGAAGCCCATCTCAGATTTATCGCCTCCGATGAATTGGAGGGCCGGGAAACAGGCACGCGGGGCCAAAAGGTTGCCGCGCGCTATCTCTCGACCCAGTTTCAGAAGATGGGACTACAACCCGGCAACAATGGGCAGTGGTACCAAACTTATGAACTCAATCGGCTAGTCGTCACCGACGCGACCATCACTTTGAGTGGCAAAGAAACGCTCGCCCTCGGAAAAGGCTTTGTCTGCATGAACAAAGCATCCTTGGCCTCAGATATGGTGCTCGACTACGCTTTCGCGGGCTATGGCATCGACACCAAAAACTACGACAACCTCAAAGGGTTGGACCTCAAGGATAAAATGGCGGTCATTTTGGCCGGGGAGCCCACCCTCAATGGCAAATCCATCATCTCAGGCACCGATGTGCCTTCAGAATGGAAAAGTGACTTGGGCCTCAAAGTCAATGCTTTGGTGAACAAAGGTGCGAAAGGAGCCATGGTCATCGTCTCAGACGAGGATTTTGGAAAATGGGCAGACAGTCCGTGGCTCAAACACAATATGGCTAGTCCATCCTTGCGCTTGGCCTACAAAGACGAGAAAAATCCACCGTTCCCAACCTTTTATATCTCAGAAACCACCGCCAATATCCTTTTCAAAAAGGCCAAATCGACCGTGGAGGCACAGCGCAAGGCACTCAGCAACACGGCTGAAATCGCGAACATGGACTTGAGTAAGTCCAAATTTTCCTTGAAAACAGACGCCAAGTCAGAGGTGGTCTTGGCTGAGAACGTATTGGGTTTCATCGAAGGCACCGATAAGAAAGACGAAGTTGTGGTCATCACTGCGCACTATGACCATCTCGGCGTACAAAACGGCGAGATTTTCAATGGTGCAGACGATGATGGCACTGGCACTGTCGCGGTATTGGAAGTCGCTGAGGCATTTATGGCCGCTGTCTTGGACGGTCATCGGCCACGCAGGAGCATCCTCTTTATGCCCGTTTCAGGAGAAGAAAAAGGACTTTTGGGTTCCGAGTATTATTCAGATCATCCTGTCTATGCCTTGAAGAAAACTGTTTGCGACCTCAACATTGACATGATTGGCCGCGTGGACGAGCGGCACAAAGGGGAGCCGCAATACATCTACGTGATCGGTAGCGACAAGCTCAGCACGCAACTGCATATCGCCAATGAAAATGCAAACAAGGTCGTCGCCAACCTGGAGCTCGACTACACCTTCAATTCGCCCGATGACCCCAATCGGTTTTACTATCGCAGCGACCATTATAACTTTGCGAAACATGGAGTTCCGGTCATCTTTTACTTCAGCGGTGTACACGAAGATTACCATAAATCGACCGACGACATCGAGAAAATTTTGTTTCCGAGGGCTTGCCGTGTCGCGCAACTAGTCTTCGCAACCGCTTGGGATGCCGCCAACCGCCAAGAAAAATTGGTCGTGGACAAGGAGAATGATTTTCAGGAACGCTGATATCGTCGGCGAAAACGTGTAATCGATCACAGTAGATGTGTATTGACGATATGGGAAATGGAGCTTATTTGAAGTCATATCCTGAAGTCAATGCAACATGATCACCGCATTCAGATTCCCGTACCTTGCAACGAGGATTGGGCAAGTATGCCTGAGGCAGAACAAGGAAAGCACTGTACAAAATGTGCCAAGATTGTACGCAATTTCGTCGGAATCGACCAAACTGCAATCCTAAGTGAAATGCAAGCGGCATCAGAACCCATCTGCGCCAGAATAGACGCCTCAGTGATTCAATCACCGAGGTTGCATGAGCATGGAGCCATGAGGTTTTCCCTAGTTCAGCTCAAGCAATTTGCACTCGCATTTGTATTGGCGTTCGGATTTGAGGTTTGGGGACTCTCACAAGTGCAAGCCCAGATATTGCAGCCATCGCTTGAGGCAATGAGAGACACTGCAAAACTCGATGCAGCAATCAACGGTCATTTGCGAGAATCGATCATTCTGCGAGGCAAGGTCGCCGATGTATATACCCGCGACCCTGTGCAATTTGCACGTGTAAGGGTCTATATAGAAGACAAAATGCTGGCCGAGACCTTGAGCGACGAAGCTGGGCGGTTTGAATTGAGTTTCCCCAAGATTGTGCGCAATTCTGAAGGCTACGAATTGCGCCTGCTTTACCTGGGGCAAGAGCGACGCGATCACATTGGAAGAGTTGATGTCGCCGAGTTCTCCTACCTTATCGATGCCTCGCAGATGATGGAAGGCATTGAAATCAACGAAAAAATCTATCCGTGGAGCGTTGATCCAATCTTCAATGTTACTAATAAAGGTACATTCCTAGGAATGCTAGCCATGACCTTGGAAGATAGCAACTTCTATCGCCCACTCGAAGAATGGTTGATCATGAATTTCAGTGAAATTCATCCTAGCGGGCGTTGGTAACAGGAATCCTATGATTTGGAGGATTCTTGTATCACAGACGGCAAAGAGCGACGATATTTTGAGAAGCCATAAATGGACTGCCCCAAAAAATGTTTTGGGAAATGTTCCAAGTCATCAAACCCAAGCTTAATCGCGCCATCAATACGTGGCACAACGCCAGTCCCAAATAGGTAGTCCCAAATAGCAAGGGTGATCCCAAAATTAACCCCAAAGCGACGATCCTCAGGAATCTCCATTGCATGGTGCCAAAGGTGCATCTCGGGGCTGTTGAAGATGTAGCGCATATCACTAGTGTCCCGTTTAGAATTTGAAGCCAGTTCCTAAACCGCTAACAATCAGCGAAAAACAACCATAATCATTTTTCAAGGACTTGAAATCTTGAAAAAATGACCTTTTTGACTGTCAGGCACTTACGCCTTGCGAC
>JANORP010000148.1:0-3849 GCA_031415375.1 Bacteroidota bacterium
GTCGCAAGGCGTAAGTGCCTGACAGTCAAAAAGGTCATTTTTTCAAGATTTCAAGTCCTTGAAAAATGATTATGGTTGTTTTTCGCTGATTGTTAGCGGTTTAGGAACTGGCTTCAAATTCTAAACGGGACACTAGTGATAAACAAAATGAAAAAGTTTTTGCAAACGGCCAAATCCGTCGTAGCCTCCATGGCCAGCTACATCATCTTCCAAGTTGCATTCGCTTGCGCGTTGCTGCTGCTCCCCTTCATCGCCAACGCTCAGGCTGCTCAGACCTCGATCGAACGTGAGGGTCAGAGCAACCAATACCAACTTGTATTTCACCAAGACCCAGATGCCCCAGTAAGTTTGGCGGGCGTGGAATATTATGTTGTGGTTTCGGGGTCGTCGCCGACAATTGCACTCTCTGTGCCCAATGCAAGTTGGCTCTTCGACCCTAGTGCCACGACAATCACGGTCGGCTCGCCCGTCGTGACGGGAACTACCTATAAATTTCCGATCTATGTTTGGCGCAATGATGAGGAGCCTCAAGATGGTGATGGACTTTATCTCGAGTTCACGCTCACCGATGGTATCGCAATCGTAGTGGAGGATTTCCCGGGCAAGTCCGCTCCACAGACTTCGGTAACCTATCACGAGTCGTCGGTTTTAGAGTCGCTTTTGAGCACGGCGCAAGAAGTGAGCGTATGGGCCTTGGATGGTAGGCTAGTCCAATTCCTGACAGGCGATGACCTCGCTCAAGGTGCTGCAAAGATGTGGCGCAATTTGGAAAGCGGTATTTACATCGTAGATGGTAAACGAGCCGACCAGCGTCACACCTACCTGAAAGTGAAGCGCTGAACCATTTGACAAACCTGCATTGCGCCCGATCCCCAAGGATTAGGGCGCAATGTCTTTTTTACGGGCAAGCAACGCTTGAAGCCATTCACTGTCTAGTAAATGTTCGGTCTGAATTTGTGTTTGCAGCCGCGCATACGATTTGGGATCTATTTCATTCTGGGTGATAATTTTCCGAATCATGCGAACCCTGCTCAGCATTGCTTTTTGGCGAGAATTGCTGATTTCACTGCGTTGCAAGAAGCGTTCGAAACTTTGCAAATGGGTTTCTACGACGTCCCACTCATCGCGCGCGCACCATGAACGGATTGCCAACATTCGTACTTCCACCTTCATATTGCCGGCCATCTCCAACGGATGGAGTTTAGCTAGGCACTCCTCATAACTTCCATTCTCAAACAGAACAAGTGCTTTGCAATACGCCAAAACGGTTTGAGAGTCATCGTCTTGAGGCAGCTTGGGGATCCTCGTTGACATGAAGTCTGTGACAAATGCAATTTCGCCAACCCTACACCCAACTGTGCAAATGTTCTTGAAATGCTGGATGGGAAACGGTTCCATTGACTGTGGCCAGAGTGGAGAAGCCAACGCAACACGATACAATCCAAACACTTCGTTTGCTACATCTAAAGTAGGTCGCTTGAGATAGCGACGAATCAAAAGGTTTATCGCATAGTCAAACAACCATTCGGATTCCAAGGGATCCAGTACGGCCAAATCTCTTTCAAAGTGTGCGATGAAGGTCCCGAGAGGCTCATCCTTGCCTTCTACCAAGAGATCAAATAGCCGCACATGGCTCTCGATCAACGGGATTCCTCCCCGCCGCTGGGCATTCAAGAAATCGACAAAGCCATCAGGGAGGGTCAGGTGGGCTGCCGTTTTTCGCATCTGCCGCCTGTTCTCCAAGCCATTGGTTGTCCTGAGGTAATCAAACATCACGAAACGATCAAATGCTTCGATGCGTCTTTGAACCAAGGAAGTTTCCCAATCCGAAGCACGGAGCAAGTCTTCTTGACCAATTGCGTAATTGTAGGCAATCTCCCAAAGCTTGACTTGCTCATTGATATCACGCTCATTGCCAATTTTTTCTGGTGTGTGTATTCTTTCAGCTTCCCCCAATAAGGCTTGAAAATCTTGGCCCAAGCCACGTTCATGGAAGGCCCTTAACAACAAATTTGTTTGAGAAAGAGTCGTCGACTCCTTGATCCCTTGCTCTAATTCTATGAATTTCAGTACCCAATGGAGCAAATTGGTTTTGGACTTTCTCCATTTTGCATCATGATAGGGTAAGGCGCCAAAAATCATTTCCCATTTTTCGGCTGACCTCATGCAACCCCAATTGTCAATCCGCCGAACCTGTAAATATGTCCGGCCAAAATCTCTTGTCCCAGTGGGAATTTGGAAGTAGACAGACTCAAGATAATGCTCGAGTGCCGACAATTCCTTCAACGACAACGTCGATAATATCCGTTCGATCTTCTCAACAGCCATGTCCAATCGCACTTTTTGTACTCACAGTTTACAAAAATAGGCCTTTGCATCCAATTCACATGGTTTCCGAACGGTCTCTATTAGAAATTGGGGACTATTCGAGTCCTATCAATCCCCCTTATGTTCGGAAAAATACAATTCTCGGACATTAGCGACGCTGAATCATGAATCCCACAAACTCTGGTTCCTAACAGTAGCGTTAATGCTCGCCCCTCAAAAAATCCCCCCACCCCCTCAAAAAATTCACCCCTCCGCTGAATTCCGACAATTCTGGTAATTCTGCTCCAAATTTTCCCTATCTTCACACTAACAAAAAACAATCCTATGGCCCGCTCAAAATCCCCCATCCAGATCCAAGGTCGCGTACACAACCTCCTCTTCCGCCTCATCGATGGACAGCAGTACGTACAAATGGCGCCCAACAACGACGGACAGCACAAAAAGCGCAAAAAGGATCCCGAGCGCTACCTTCGTTACCTCCGCAACGCCGCCGAATTCGCAGGGGCCTCCAAGATCGCCTGTGACATCTACCGTCATATCCGCACCAACAAAAACGACCCCACCAGCGGACTATTGCGTCCCTATGCGCACAATCGCATGATCGCCCGCCTCAAAGAGGCCGGCGACTTCCACAAAAAAGACGGCATTCAGGGCCGTCACTACGCCCAAGCCTACTCACTCTTCGACGTCCAGAAAGCCTTGAAGGGGCTGGATCTCAGCCATGACGCCGCACCAACATCACACGTCCGCATGGTTCCCATCGGGCCGCAACACAACCCCGATGCCATCCGCGTACTCGGCCTCGAACACGCCGCAGACGCCATCGGCGCCAACGGAAACGCCAGCCTCGAATTCCGTTTCCGCATCAGCCAAGCCCAAGTCGATGAAATCGTCCTCGACCAGCACGGCGAATGGATCCTTGCAAAAAAGCCCGAAGACATCACACAGCAAAACAGCATCGACCCTAGCCGCTCATACCCTAGCGGTTGGATCCCCACCGAAATCATCCCCGCAGAAGGTTTCCTGCTAGCGCTACCTCGGCAAGAAGACGGAGCCAAATACATCACCGCCATCCACGTCGAATGGCGCGAACACAAAACCGTAGGCCGCCGCATCCTCTACCACCGCAAAAAAGCCATCGTCCAAATCGCTGCCGTCCACGGCCCCGCCGAAGACTTCATCCAACCAGAAAACCCCTTCCTAGAAGGCAAACCAAGGTACAATCCCAAACAAGACGCTCCCCAAGCGTAAGCATCCGCCGAACTCCGTATTGAATGACGACGCTTCTTGTTGGAATTTGGCATCATGAATACAAAACATGATTGGGTTCGATTGATTTCGGATTACCATGCTTCAGGTTTGACGCAGAAGGAGTTCTGTCTTCAGCAAAGAGTGGATCTTGAGCAGTTCAAATGGCGTTTGCGTCTGTCGCGAAAGGAAACCAAGCCAACGGGAGATTTTGTTCAGCTTTCGGTTGCTGCACCAATTTCTGGCCTGCCGGAGGTTGAACTTCATTTCCCG
>JANORP010000149.1:0-8682 GCA_031415375.1 Bacteroidota bacterium
CTTATCTTCAAGTGCGCTGAATGGAAAAGGAGAATCCAATACCCACCGCCAAGGCCCGCATTATGGAAGTGAGCTTTATAGCCTTCAATTTGAAGGGCTTTTATGCTGTGTCCATGGATGAGGTGGCCAAGCAAATGCGGATCAGCAAAAAGACGATCTACAAATATTTTGGGTCCAAGGAAGAGCTTCTAGAGACTTCACTCTTGTCGCTCTTTGGAAAGGTGGAGGTGAAACTCATTGCCCTGGAACGACAAAAGAGTCCTAAGGATGTCTTGTTGCGCTATTTCGACATTTTCAAAACTTGGAAATCGTCGCTCTCCAATGCCTTGAAGGATGAATTGCGGAAGGAATTGCCCTACCTGCATGACCGTGTCGAGAACTTTGAAAGGCAGATCTTGTTGCGCCACTTGATCGGGTTTCTGAAAGAGCTGCGCACGGCCGATGTCTTGGACTATCCATCGCCGTCGCGCGAGTTTGCAATGGCCTATTTCCAGCTCATGGGAAGCTTGACGACTGCCAATGAGGAGCATGCCAATTACTTTCTTCAAAGCTTGCACAAAGGGATGGGTGCAAAAAAGAAGAAAAAGAACAAATAGGGATCAGAAATTGTGAATGTCGTGGTGATGCATGGTTCATGCAGCGCTTTTTGGTAGTTTTGAACAAAGGTCGTTCCGTGAAAAAACTACAACATTGTCTTTTTTGCAGCTTGCTTGCATGGGTCGCACTCAGTCAGCCACTATTGGGGCAAGAGCGTTGCGGCACCATGGAATTGAATCCACCCAGTACGCCAGAATGGGCAGGTTATGATGCCGATCGGCGTAGCGGCTATCAAGCTGCGATGTCCATGGGCAATGGGAAGGTTGCAGGTAATGAGCGCGTGATCCCTGTTGTGGTGCACCTCATTCAAGAGACGCCCCTTCATGAGATCTCTGATGCTCGGGTGCAATCCCAAATCGACGTCTTGAATGCCGATTTTAGGAGACTGAATGCCGACACGGCATTGATCCCGCTTGAATTTCAAGGGATCGCCGCCAATACAGAAATTCGATTTTGCCTTGCGCGCATCGATCCCAATGGTTGCCCTACGACGGGTATCAACCGTGTCGTAGCCCCAGCCCTGGCTACCCATGGCATTGGCGATGAGCAGGCACTCAAGAGTTTTGTGCAATGGGATCCACATAAATACTTGAACATCTGGGTGCCTGTAAACCTCAAGGACAATCTGCTCGGCTATGCCACATTTCCCACATGGTTGCCATGGGCACCTCAAAACGATGGTGTGGTCGTCAATGGCAACAATTTCGGCGTCGGTTTTGGCACGCCAGCATCGTCCTATAACCTTGGGCGCACGGCGACCCATGAGGTCGGCCATTGGTTTGGTCTTTACCACACATTTGAAGCTGGGTGCGCTGGACTCAATCCGCAGAGTTGCATGAGCTCTGGTGACGAGGTTTGCGATACGCCGCCGACGGGTGGCCCTGTCTTTGGCTGCCCACTCTATCCCCGCAACACTTGCACAGAGACCCCGACAGATCACAACGATCAGACCATGAACTACATGGATTATACCGACGATCGCTGTATGTACATGTTTTCTGCTGGGCAAAAGGATCGTATGTTGTACTTCCTTGACAATGAGCGGGCGCAAATATGGTCGGCCACCAACCTCACGGCAACCGGCTGTGACGGTACGGTTTCTCCAGGCTGCTTACCCGTCGCATCCTTCACCGCAAGCGTCCCCAATGTATGCGTCGGCGCTGCGATACAATTTCAAGACAATTCATTCGGCCCTGCCACTGCCTGGGAATGGACCTTTCAAGCGGGCAATCCTGCCACATCGACGCTCCCCAACCAAGCAGTCACTTGGGCACAGCCAGGCACCTATGCCGTGACATTGCGGGTGAGCAACGTGATCGGTGCCGACACCTTGGTTCAAAACACATTTGTTACGATAGCCGCTGCCAATCCAAGTCCCGTGATGGAGGGGTTTGAAGGCGTTTCGACCTTGCCGGTCGAGTGGTATGCCACCGACGCAGATCAGCAAGGCACTTGGGCGATCAGTACCGCCGCAGGTAGCCAAAGCCAGCAAAGCGTTGTTGCCGATAACTTTGATTTTTCTGCCCATGGCACCCAAGATGATTTGGTGAGTCATGTGATCGACCTGAGTACGGTCGGGATGCCGTGGCTTTCATTTGACCGTGCTTACAAGCGTCGTGGCAGCTTCATCATCGACTCGCTCCAAGTCTTGGTGAGCACCAATTGCGGCGATACATGGCAAAAGGTCTGGCAAAAGTGGGGCTCAGGGCTGATGACAGTCGGTGGATATGCCACGACAAGCACTTTTGTGCCTACGGCAGGACAGTGGCGCTCAGATTCGGTCGATTTGCAAGCCTTTGCAGGTGCATCACAACTGCGCCTGATGTTTCGCAGTATTGGCGGCAATAGCCAGGCGATCTACCTCGACAACATCAACATAAGCACGCTTGTCGGGGCTGCAAGGCCAGACCTTGCAACGGTTCAAGTGAGAGTCTATCCCAACCCGAGTCATGAAATCCCTGCGATCCTAGTCCAAATGGAGAATTCTGGCTGGCTGGAAGCCAGATTGTGCGACCTTCAAGGACGTTGTATTTACGACTGGCCCCGGCATCGGGTGTCAGCCCGGGAGAATTCAATGATTATTCCCAGCGACATTTGGGGGAATATGCCCAGTGGGTTGTATATGCTGAATGTGGCTAGCGCCTCTGGTGTTGCCGGTGTGAAGCTTGTGAAGATCACCGATCATTGATAAGGGGCATGCTGCAAAATATGGGTGCATTGCTTAACTTTAGCTGGTGATCTTGGTATGAGAAATTTGAATAGAAAATGAAGAATATAGGAACAACTATACTTGCGATTTGCCTTTTGATGTGGACCGCGTTGCCCTCGGCCCATGCGCAAAACAAAAAATCTTGTGGAACCGATGAGTTGTTGAACCAATTGCTCAGCGATCCTCGTAATCGGCAAGCCTTTGATGCTCAGGAGCAATTGTACCAGCAGTATGTCGGTGGTGCAGGGCAGCGTGTCGCGGGTGGTCCGCGCAAAATCCCTGTCGTGGTGCACTTCATCCAATGTTCCGACATTGAGCGCGTCGCCGACGCTGCGGTTTATTCTCAGATCGCGGTTTTGAATGAGGACTTTCGCCGCATTGCGGGTTCGCCAGGATTTGGTACAGGCGTGGACACTGACTATGAGTTTTGCTTGGCGACAACCGGTCCCGATGGTTGCCCAACCACGGGCATCAATCGGGTTGTTGCCCCACAATGGTGCTACCATCAGCAGACTGATGCAGCTTCTATGAAAGGTCTGATTCAGTGGAATCCTCGCAAGTATTTCAATATCTGGGTACCGAGCACGATCGAGACCTCTTCCGGCAATGGGCAAGTGATCGGATATGCAACCTTTCCGTTCAACTTGAGCTTGTCACCCAATTTGGATGGGGTCGTGATTCACTCCAGTTTTTTTGGGCGTGATGGCGATCCTTTGTACAAAGGGCGCACGACCACTCACGAAGCTGGGCACTGGCTAGGCTTGTTCCATACCTTTCAGGGTGGATGCCAAGGCGCTAGCGCAAACACTTGTGCCTCCCAAGGAGATCGTGTCTGCGATACACCGCAGGCTGCAACTGCCAACTTTGGCTGCCCAAGCCTCAACAGCTGCACCGACTCACCCACCGATCTGCCAGATCAGATCGAGAATTACATGGACTACTCAGATGGAGCCTGCCAAAACATGTACACCCAAGGACAAAAAGACCGTATCGATTTCTACTGCAATTCGATACGCACACAGTTGTGGTCTGCTGCCAATCTCACAGAAACGGGATGTGATGGTACCGTCGCAGTCTGTGCACCTCGCACAGACTTCGTAGCCGATCATTTTGTCGTCTGCGTTGGCCAGCCCGTACAGTTCACCGATATCAGTGGCCTGTCACCCACAAGCTGGAACTGGACGTTCAACGGTGGCTCTCCAGCGACATCGACTGCACAGACCGAGACAGTCACATACAGCGCCCCAGGTACCTACAACGTGACGCTAGTCGCAGGAAACGCGACTGGCAGCAACACCGAAAACAAGATTGCCTACATTGAGGTCGTGCAACCAAGCACAAACTTGCTCCAGCAAGGCTTCGAGGGCCTGCTCTACCTGCCGGCGCTCTGGCAGGTGGAGGACAATGGCGGACTCAGGACTTGGCAGTTGATCACTACTGCCAGTTCGCAGGGACAAAACTCGATGAAGGTCAACAATTTTGAAGCACGCAACAATGGTGAGTCGATCTCACTGATCTCCAATCCATTTTCAATGCAAAATGTCCTGTCTGGTTATATGACATTTGACCATGCCTATAAGAAATACAGCGGTTTGACTGCCGATGGAATGAAAGTCCATATTTCTACCGACTGTGGCGCCACATGGGAACAACTTTGGTACAAGTCTGGACCTTATTTGGCAACTGTGGCTGGATCCACAACGGCTTCGGAATGGATTCCAACGCTTGCAAGCAACTGGAAATCCGATACGATTTCCCTCGACAGCTTCGCAGGAGAGCCCAATGTGAAGGTACGTTTTGAGGTGCTTGCAGGTGGTGGACAATCCGTCTATCTCGACAACATCAACATGACGACCGTTTTGGTCGGCGCACAAGAACCAGCCAATCTCGGCTGGGACTTCACCGTTGCCCCCAACCCATTTCATCAGGACCTCAGGATAGAATATACCCTACAGCGCCCTACGGTCATGGAGTTTGTGGTGACAGATGTGTCTGGCAAGGTATTGTCGCATACGCTCACTGAGAAACAAAGTGCTGGCCGCCATAGCTTGACAGCTGCTGCTGCAAGTCTGCGTGATCTGCCTGCAGGCATCTACTTCCTGAAAGGGACAAGTAGCACTGGAAGCATCACCCGTAAATTGGTCAAGATGAATTGACCTAGGAATATTTCCCTAGCGTTGGGGTTCAAGAATTGGTGCTGGGAATGTGGGGCTGCAAAGCTGCGCATTCCCAGCTTGTTTTTTGTAGGGATTCGTCGCGGCGTGAATGAGAATTGAAACCGACATTTTCGGATGCGGTACGAAGGGACAGGAACATTCTCGATACCACCTTGGAAGTGCTGGGCCCGTTCTACGATCTGGGTTCCAGGTTTTGGGAAACCTATGCCACTTGCGCAGGGACTCAGGATATGTAATCCATGAGCGTCGTTCATCGGTTGCATAAACCGATTTCGGCGATTGGGAAATGATCCACTCTAAGTCGATCATGGCCAACAACCTTGTCGCAATCACAAAAAAAATCCGCCTATGTAGCGGATTTTTGAAGTCGGTATGTCGTGCGAGACTCAGTCTTGCACGATGGAGTGCTCCTTGCGGATGCGCTCTTGCAGGGTCATGAGGGCATGTACCACGGTCTCTGGGCGCGGCGGGCAGCCAGGGATGTAGATATCGACGGGCAAGAAGGTATCTACACCTTGGGTGACACCATAGACACGGTGCATGCCGCCGGTTGAGGCGCAAGCACCCATCGCCATGCACCATTTCGGGTCTGGCATTTGGTCCCAGATGCGTTTCACTGCGTGGGCCATCTTGTAGGTACACCATCCCGCGACAATCATCACGTCTGCCTGACGGGGTGAAAAACGAAATACCTCGCTGCCGAAGCGGGACACGTCGTAGCGTGGCCCTGCAAAGGACATCATTTCGATGGCGCAGCAGGCCAAGCCCATCGGCATCGGCCAGAGGGCGTTTGTGCGGCCCCAGTTGGTCACGGCATCTACCGTGGTGAGGAGAAATCCTTGCTTTGCTAGCGCTTTTTCAATTCCCATTTCTTTTTTCTTAAGCCTTTGCTCTCAAATAATGGATATAATTGGTCGAGACAGGCTCGATCCCAAATCCGCGAACGGCGTTCATCATCTGACCGGCGTGGTAGGTACTGTGATCGACCATGTGGACGACGATTTCCCAAACCACGTTGCTGAAACGGTCGCCTGTAGAGTTGAAATATTCAATCTCCCTAAAAATGTCTTCTGAACTTGAGACCTGAAGCAAGCTGCTCCATTTCTCGTTCACATCCTTCCAAGCCTCCAGCAATCCATGGACATCTGAAGACTTCATCGTAGCGACCGCATCTCGGTTTACCCGACCTAGCCAAACCTTTTCGGCCCAGACCAAGTGGTTCAAAATGATATTCAAAGAACCAAAACTACCGTGAAGGTGTTCCGAAAACAACTGTTCATCGACCTCCAGCAGCAAATCGCTGATCCTCTCACGGCGCCAAGAATGGAATTCCATCAATTCCCTGCACCAAGCTTCCGGACCAGATACTTCGCTTATTCCCATTCCAAACCGCCTTTTTTCCAGACGTAGATATATCCTACAAAAAGGATCGCCACAAAAACAAACATCTCGATGAGCGGGAATAGGCCCGAGCCGCCGAGTGATTGGTCGAGTGTGATGAGCTGCGTATAGTTCACCGCCCAAGGATACATGAAGACCACCTCGATGTCAAACAAGATGAATAACATCGCGACCATGTAAAATTTCACAGACATACGATCGTGTGCGGTTCCTACTGGATCCATTCCCGATTCATACACCGATTCCTTGATCTTGTTGGGGCGAAACGGCCCCATGATCTTGGACAAGTTGGCTAGCAACAGACCCAAACCGATCGCCACAGCTATCAAAATGAAGAGTGGGAGGTATTGGCCAATTGGGCCATAATCATCAAGGGTTTTACCCATAGCAGTTCTATAATTTTACCAATGCAATAATAGAAAAAAGGTAGCGGATGAAAAAGGATTCCCTGCAATCATCTGGGAAATCTTTACACCTGCTATTTGGTGGCACAAGTCCTTGACTGTCAGCAAAAACTAAGGTGCAGCAACTCTTTGGTCTGGAAAAATTCTTCCTCAAACCAGTTGGAGATGGGCGTCTTCACGGGTGATTGTTTGAAAGATAGGCCCGCCAAGTCGTCTTGCGCACCTTCCCCACGCAGGTACAAGATGCCGTTTGCGAGGTCATTGTGGCTGCGGCAATGAATGCGTTTGCGCACCCAGGGGATGAACTGGTCAAGGGCAGCGACGGCCCGGCTCACCACAAAATCATGCTGATCGGTCATGTCCTCGACGCGTTGTATAGTCGTGTGTACATTCTTTAGGTCAGCCAATGCCACAATGGCATCGACCACCTGAATTTTTTTGAAACGGGAATCCACAAGGAGAAACTCGGTTTCAGGAAAGAATATGGCCAATGGTATCCCGGGGAAGCCACCGCCTGTCCCCACGTCTAGGACTTTGGTACCCGATTTGAATTGAATCGATTTAGCAATTGCAAGGCTGTGTAGAAAATGGCGCTCGGCGAGGTTCTCCATGTCCTTACGACTGATCACATTGATCTTGGCATTCCATTCAATATAACCGTCAAACGCCTTGCGGAATTGGATCATCTGGCCCTCAGAGATCTCGTTGGGGAAGTACTTCTGGAGCAAGGTTTCCAATTGTGCAAAGTTTGGCACTGATGTTGGCATTTCCGTCATGGCACAAAACTAATAAAGGAGGCCGATTATGAAAAAGTTGTTATTGATTCTCCTCACCCTTGGTACCACCACCCTTGCTGCTCAGTGTGGTACAAATTCATATTACAGCGGCGGCTACTCTACTAGTCAATGTGCACCCAATCGAGTGCGCTGGGAAGTGAGTTCCTGTGGCACATTTAGGTGGTGCATCAACGAGTCCTCCTATTGGATACCTGGCCAGTGGGTTTATCTCAATGGATGCCGCACCTGGAACGATGGCTACTATGGTTGGAACTGCGTGAACCGCAGCCGTGTGTACAACAACCATGTTTGTAACAACGTGTGTGGTCACGGTGGGCCAGTTTATGTCGCCACTGGCAATGGTGGGTACTACAATGGCAACGGCTACAGCAATGGCGGATACTATGGTAACGGTGGACATCATGGCGGCCATGGCCACGGTGGATACAATGGCGGTTACGGTCACCGCGAAGAAGGCCAAGGTGGCAATGGCGGCGGCTACAATGGTGGCGGCCAAGGCGGCAACGGTGGTGGCTACAACGGCGGCGGCCAAGGCGGCAACAGTGGTGGCCAAGGTGGCAACGGTGGTGGCTACAATGGCGGCGGTCAAGGTGGCAACAGTGGCGCCTATAACGGTGGCGGCAAAGTTGGTACAGGCGGTGGCCGATAATCATCCCTATCCATTCAATTTGAATTAGATCCTTACGCTTATATCATTTTCATCCCCTCTTAATCCCAAAGTCATGAAAACCAAGATTTACTATTGCATCGCGCTGATGTTGCTGTGCACCTCCTATTGGACTTTTGGTCAAAAAGCCGGTCATACGGTCAATGGCGGTGGTGGCCAAAGCGCCTCACCAAAACCGACCCACTCCGAGTCACGGCCGACTTACAGTCAGCCTACTCCGCAGCCAAGGCAGGTCGAGTCACGGCCGACTTACAGTCAGCCTACTCCGCAGCCAAGGCAGGTCGAGTCACGGCCGACTTACAGTCAGCCTGCTCCGCAGCCAAGGCAGGTCGAGTCACGGCCGACTTACAGTCAGCCTGCTCCGCAGCCAAGGCAGGTCGAGTCACGGCCGACCTATAGCCAACCGAGCTACAACGAGTCACGGCCGACT
>JANORP010000150.1:0-8819 GCA_031415375.1 Bacteroidota bacterium
CCTCGGGCACAAGTTCTCCCGCGTGTCCTTCAACGCCATGAAGAACTACTACCAGTGCCTGCAGATCGCCCACATCATCAACCAACTGGCCATGCACACCACCGCAATCGCAGGGGAGCTCAAGCAATGGCCCAACCTCACGCACCAACACATCTGGAAGAAGTTCCTGCAGTACCTCGCCACCACCTCCGACTCCCAAGCGGAGATACACCAAGGCAACGAACGACGACGGCAAGTCAGAATGGCCTGAGAAACGGCACCGGGAGCAGCCCGCCCCCATTGCGGGCACATCCTAAAACCCTCCAAAACCCCCTTCCATCGCCTATGTAGAATGAAATCCTGCGACATCAGCAACCCGGCCACAGGCTCGGGAAGGCAAGGCCATGCCCCAAGGCAAAGACACCCATCAGCTTACTCCAGGTTTTGGACACTTGCTGAATCGCTGAACTGCTTGGCAATTCTTGCAATCACAGTTTTTTTGAACGATATTAACGTTTTCGTTTGTTGTCGAGTTACAATTGCCAAATTAGTATGAAAGTAGAACCTCAGAAGGCGGCTCCACAGTCGTCCAATGCCGAGGGAGCATCCCATGAAGGTGCTGCAGGCGGTCTCACGATGGCTCCTCCAAGTTTTGGATTTGCCGATACCCCAGTCCAAATGAAGGCGGCCCCAGGCGTCGCCCAAATGGCAGGCCACGATGCTGCTACTGAATATACGTCGGGAACGATGCGCAAGAAGTCAAGCATCTTGGGAGCAGATCTCAAAACTGCCTCCAAGGAAGGGGCAAATGCCGTCTATTTTAAGAAAGATGATACGGTCACATTCGTAGCCAAGCACAAAACCAATTTCCAGTGGATCGAAGTTTCGGGCACGGCCTACTATATGGCAGGCAAGGTCGAAAAATCGGCAGGGGTGAAATCGGGTTACGTCGCCCGCAAAGCGACCTCGATGACCGTCGGCAATTTTGAGGGACTCAATGTCGATGATCAAACGGGAACCTATGGCGATTTGGGGATCGGCACTGAGGACAAGGTCGGCACAATCGTGCTGCATGAGACCGATGGTGATACCGCAGCGGGCACCAAAAGAGGTTATGCAGCCCGGATCAATGAAGGAAGCCATACTGGCGCACAATATCTGATCGGTGAAGATGGTGCGATCACCTTGGTGGTGCCAGCAAATGAGGTGGTCTATCATGTGCGCGGTAACAAGCCCAAAAAAGTCACTAAACCAGCCCATGACAAGAAAGCAAAGGAGTGGGCCGGCGAAATGGCGACTGTGCGCAAGGAAATCGAGAACTATTTCTCCCACCTTGATGTGATGACAATACCACAGAGCACACGTGATCAGCTGCTGGGACTCTCAGATTCCGACCTGTATGACCTCTTGAATTCCAATGGCTGGACGATCTATAAGAAGATCGACAACAGCCACTCGGTAGGAATTGAGGTCGTGGGACGCCACAAAAATATGTATGCGGCCGATCCTGGGTTTAGCGACGATACGATGACCGACATTTTCGCGAAACTCAACAGTGCCGACTTCACAATGGCACCCAGCCTGAAGGAGCAATTGCTCAAAACGGCCGAGCGTGCGGCGATTAAAGCCAATACTGAGCTAAAGCCTGAGGACAAGAAAAAGAAGACCGACAAGCTGAACAAGGACCTCTACAACTTGCTCAAAGCCAACGGTTGGAATCTCTATGCAGACATCTCGGGCACGCAGAAATATTCCAGTTGGATGCTCGTGAACAAGCTTGCCAAGCATTTCGGATTGGATGTAAGCAAAGACGCGATTGCCCACAATCAAGCCGATTCCAAGACCTTGGGTGAAGGTGAAAACAACATGGAATTCATTCGTACTATGGCCGATATGAAAGTCAAGCTTCCGGTTGTCGAATCGAAACTCAAGGCCAAAAGCACACCACTCACGGGAGATTTTGCCTTTGTCGCTGATATCAGACTCGTTGTCGATTCCACCGACAGCGGCAAGATGCTCACGGACAAAGATAAAAATTATACCAAATTGATGGCGTTTTTCAACGCCTTCTATTCTTACAAAGACAAGTTGAATGCAGCTTTTGCGGCGCTCAATAAGTAAATAGGAATTGCACGACCGAGAAAAGCCGCAAGGGACAGTAGCAAATCAACACAAGTTGCTTGCGTCAAATCCTTTGCGGCTTTTTCAATTGCAGGGACATTTGAATTCCTACCGAAATCCCTTCTTGGTCAGTGCGCCAATCACTTCATAGTTGATCGGGCTAGGTGGACCTTCCCAGCCACGCTCTGTGCGAATGAGCACAACCGCCACTCGGTCTTCAAATGGACTGCGTAAATACACGCCAGTCTTCAGTGAGAGTACTTGTTTCAAGGGATAATTCAGCTTGGAAATCCGTTTCTCTTGGCCAGCAACGTTTCGCAGATAGACCTGCGCATGGCCAATCACCTTTTCTCCGGCATCTTCGTAGAGTGGGCGCAGGGAAGTGGTGATACGCACGTTCAGCGCATCTGTGCCCATAGAAATCGGAAATGCCTGAGCATTCAGCGCTGCGAGATCGATGCCATGCGTCTTGAGCCACTCAAAAAACAAGGCTCCGTGTTCCTTCCAAGCGCGATCCCATTGTATCGCCGAGGAATCCTGATATTCAACCCGCTTCATGAACAGGTCCTTGTCGGTGTCGAGGTCTCGGATGTGAAATTCAAAAAAATAGCACCCACAAGCTTCATCAGGCGGCTCCACCACATACGCAAACTTCCCGTCCGCCGAAAAGCCCAGTGGAATCAATTGCCCCACCACAAATTGCGGATTGGGAGCAATAAATTCGGAATACCCAGGGAAAATGATCGGCTTACGTAACGGAATATCCTGCCCCATCACCGAAAGCACAAGCATGAAGAGAATCAACCCAAAAAATAATCTACGCATCCCACAAAATTAGTGAATTCGCCAAAACCAAACCGAATATTCAAGGAAGTGCCAAGCGAGGCGGGGGCGTCTCGCCCCAACGCCGAACCAAATCCCAGCCTCCGGCTGGCAATAAACCAGAAAGTCTTTCTCAGGACGCCATCGTTCAGGCCTGGCGTGAATACAGTATCGTTTTTTCAGGAGGCAACCACCAAACCATTCAAGCAGCCATTCCCACAGCTCCAACCACAAAATCATCCAATCACCGTTACCTCGTCCTAAACCAAGCCAATCAAACCTACCTTCGCAACCAGAAATGATCGCATCGACCATGAAACGCACCCTACATAGCGAAATCGGAATTGCCCAAGGGCTGTGAACGATGTCTTGACCAAGGGAATGTAACCCATTCCCGCCTCTAAAGACCACTAGATTCACCGCCAAGCATTTCCCATGGTCTGCTCAGACAGCAGGCCGGACTGATGACTCCAAACTCAGCCCAATTTCCTATATTTCATTTCTGTAAGCCCCATTTCCTATTTTGAAACAGCTCAAAAGCAAAGACCTCGTTCGGCTCGGCTTAGAAAAAGGCAGCCATGCCGGTTTGGCACTCGATCTCTTGCGCAAGCACTACAAGCACGGCGACCCGCAAGCGGGCCTTGCCTTGTTGCAACAAGTGATTGCCAACCCCGAAGCCTATTTCGGAGACCCCATTTTTGGCCCTTTGGCAGAAAAATTGCTGCCACCCGCCGAGGCGATCGTCGGGCAAAAGCACGCCCTTCTCGACGCAGCCAAAGGCTATCAGACCTACGGCCGCGACGACATCGACGAGGCCACCGTCGCACAGATGGATCTTGCGATGCGTCTGCCCGTCACACGTGGTGGCGCCCTCATGCCCGATGCCCACTTGGGCTATGGACTGCCCATCGGTGGCGTGCTCGCCACCCAAGGCGTCGTGATCCCATACGCAGTGGGTATGGACATCGGCTGTCGCATGTGCCTCACGGTCATGGACCTGCCCGCGAGCACGCTCACACGTGACCGCGACCGCTTGCGCCGCATCGTGCGAGAGCACAGCGCCTTTGGCAAGGAAACGTTTGACAAGCCGATGGACGACGCCGTCTTGGACCGCGCTGAGTTTGGCCTCCTGCCTTTGCTGCGCGACTTGCAGGGCGTCGCCCAGCGGCAGATCGGGAGCAGCGGCTCAGGCAACCATTTTGTCGAGCTCGGCTTGCTGGAATTGGCCGAGGCAGCTCCCGATTTGGGCCTCGCCGCTGGCCAATACATGGCCTTGCTCACGCACTCAGGTTCTCGGGCATTGGGGGCGACTGTTGCGCAGCATTACACCGACCTGGCGCGCCTGCATTGTCTGCTGCCCAAGACCGCTAGCCACCTGGCTTGGCTGGACATGGACAGCGCCGAAGGCCAGGAGTATTGGATGGCGATGAACCTCGCAGGCGACTACGCCAGCGCATGTCACCATCATATCCACGCGCGGGTCTTGCGTGCCCTGGGCGCGCAAGCGATGGCTGTCGTGGAAAACCACCACAACTTTGCCTGGAAAGAGACCTTGCCCACAGGCGAAGAGGCCATCGTCCACCGCAAAGGTGCGACCCCAGCTGCCCTCGGTGAGCTCGGCGTCATTCCTGGCTCCATGTTGCATCCCGGATTTGTCGTGCGCGGCAAAGGCCATCCCGCGAGTCTGGGCAGTGCCAGCCACGGCGCAGGCCGCAGGTACAGCCGCAGCCGCGCCATGAGCAGCTTTACCCGCAGCTACATCGAGAAGCAGCTCGCCAAAGCCGATGTCACCCTCATCGGCGGTAGCCCGGAAGAAGCGCCCGAAGCCTACAAAGACATCCACGCCGTCATGGCCGCGCAAGGAGCCTTGGTCGATGTCGTCGCAACATTTTGGCCCAAAGTAGTGCGCATGGACAAGGCGTAGAGCTGTAGGCGCAGCGCCACCACCACAAAAAATCCCCGCTGGCGGCATGCCAGCGGGGGATTTGTATATCGGCAGAAATGCTTTCGGAAGGCTTCCGCCAAAAGAACGGGGGATAATCAAATTTAATTTCTCAAGGTCGCTGGCAACACAAGTTGCGTGCGGGGCATGTTTTCATTGATGGCCCTGTTTTGGAAATTTACACGCGAGACATCCTCGACCTCAAAGTAGATTTGGGAGCCTGCGTAAGCCGTTCTGATGGCACCTTGGTTCAGATTGAAGGTCACACCGCGTTGGAGGTCGGAACCTGATAGCGTCTGGATTACCGTCGGCGTGAGGATGCCCTCCTTGAGCATCAGCTTTACATTCCCAGCCTTGTAGCGGGCGTCCCTAGGCAAAGTGCGTGCAAATTCCGGGTCTGGTAAAACCTTCACCGTGACAGATTGCCGCTTGCCGATGCCTTGCAGGCCGTTTACCTCCTGCCCATTGACGAAGAGTGCAACGCGGGGCATGTTGGGCTTGATCGCATTGTATTTCAGGTTTTCAATCTTCACGCTCTGTCCATTTGTATTGGAGTAAATAGAGAGCGTGTAATCTTTGGAGGTCGGCACAATCGTGATCTCCCGCTTGCTGGTCGAGCTTTTGATAATGTTGCCGCCAGTCGATCTGCTGAAATCGGGATTGTAACTCTCGCCCAGCGCAGGCACATCCACGTCCACGACATTGCCACAGTCGCGGTAGAGGATTTGGAGGGCTTGGGAGCGCACAACCACCTCGGGCCTGCGCACGATAAACGAACCCTTGAGCGGCATCGTTTGGATCGTGCCGTCGGCTTTGGGCACCTTGATCATGGCGGTGTAGTTTTGCACCCCTTCGCTTTTCCCATCGGGGATCACAGAGCCGCTTGCTGTCATGGTCATGGTGGCGGTGCTGCCGCCCGGATCCATGCTGATGCCGTTGCCCACAAATTCAGGCTTGATCGAGCTGCTCGCCATGCCGACAGAGAGACGCGTTTGGTACTTCATGCCAGCGGCGACATATTGCGCACTCGGTGCCTCAAAGGGCATAAGTGAGTCGATCGTGTAAATAAAATCTTGCACAAGTTCCTTGGTTTGGTGCAGCAAGCCCGCTTGTACATCGCGCACGTCCATCTTGAATTTCTCTACCATGGCCATGTCGGCGATCACAGGCTTTTCGTGAAAAGAAAAATATTCCCAGGTTTTATTACGGCTTTCAGGATCGCTGATATTGGGGTCTTCGCTGGGCTCCACAATGAGTTTGGCGAAGTGATTGGCTTCCTTTTTGAGGTCTTGTTTGGCATACAGATCATTGGCCCATTTGTGGAAGGCTTCCAGTTTGGCACGTAATTCTACCGCCTTTCCATTGCCATGGCCACCATTTCCATCGTCGTCACTTCCCAACCAGAAAGTATAGTTTTTGGACGTTTCATCCTTCCTTTTGATTTCGCCCGTGATCGGATCCTTGTTGCCGATCACTTCCAAGTCAGCATTTACAGCATCGAGATAGGCGACGAGTTGCGTGGCTTGGGTGTTGATATCGACGATGGCAGGTTTCAGGTGACTGTATTTGTGATTGTCATTGGACTCCTGTTGCTCGATCGATTTGATGATGTCTTCTGCAAGCAATTGATTTTGAGAGGCGTGCATGCCGGCGGTTTCTCTCAGGGATGCACGCAGGCTTTCGAATGCCTGTAAGATTTCTGCACTCACGTTCAGCGCCAGCAGGGCGGTGAGCACGAGGTACATCATATTGATCATTTTTTGTCTTGGTGAAAGCGATGATCCAGCCATAATTTTTCTCCTTAATTAGATGTCCTTGAAATTGTTCACGGAAAATGAATTGCGGTCTGGCCTAGGGTCTGGGCATGAGGAAACCGTTCGCGCCAACGCTCGTCCCTTAGCAGCAGGATCAAGCGGGCTACGTCAGAAAAAAATCAGACCTCAGGCGGATGCTTCTTGAAAGGGGAGGCTCCTCGGTGCGGCCGTCACTGCGACGCCTCCATTTAAGAGCATAATGCAAGCCGCAACATTTCGTTACAACCGAGAAAAAACTTTTGTCAAACACAAATGCCAGACAAGCATATCCTCCTGACGGTCGAGGTGATTCGTTCGTCGGGCCTCCCCACAAAAAAGACGCGGAGAATGCAATGCAGCAAGCTGCCATTGCATTCTCCGCGCCGTCGCAGTGTATGAGTACTTACTCGATTACAATTCTGCGTGTGTATTGCCCATCCTCGGTCGAGAGACGCAAGAAATAGACGCCCACCGCAAGGTGGCTCAAGTCGAGTGTGCCTGAATAAGCATTGCCATCCAGCACATATTCCCGCTCAAATACGCGCTGCCCTTGCAGATTGAGGACCGAAGCCGTCATGGCATCTGCATGCAGACCATTGACAGAGAGCTGCATGAGGCCATGGCTGGGGTTGGGGGAGATGTGGAAGTCGATCAAGTCGGCATCGGCAGTACCCACGCAGCCAAAGGGCAGCTCCAAAGTATCCACCCCGCAAGGGTTGGTCACAATGAGCATAATATTGCCATTGAAGGCTTGTGCATAAGTGTGTGGAGCAGGATTGGGACCCGTGCTTGTATTCCCATCACCCCAGATCCACAGGAAGGAAATTCCATTTTGTGAACCGTTGACCACCGAGGCTACGGTACACGTACTATTGCCCGAGATCCCAAAGCCAGCAAATGGATTGCCGCTTGCCGTCACTTGGATCGTATCGCCTGCCGGGCAGCCTAGGCTATCGACGGCGGTGACACTGTAAGTATTGGTAGCATTCACGTTGATGAAATTATTGGTAGAGCCATTGCTCCAAAGGATGCTGCTCCAGCCGCCGCCTGCATTCAAGATGGTGGCGGCAGCATTGCAAAGCGTGGTGTCTGCACCTAGATTGATGCTTGGGTTTCCTAGGCTCACCGTGATGGTATCGCTGCCCGTGCACCCGTTCACATCACGCACTGAGACGCTATAGATCCCCGAGCCATGGATCACCGAGGTCTGTGAGGTGTCGCTATTGCTCCAGCTATAGCTGCCACCTGGATTGCCAGCATCGAGTAGCAAAGTACTCGTGCCGCAGATCAGCGTATCGGCGCCAAGTAGCACGGTCGGTGCAGCGTTTTGTATGATGGTGATCGTATCGCCTGCCGTGCAACCAAACGAATCTGTCACTTGTACTGTATTGGCACCAGGGATGCCAATGATGGTCTGCGTCGTGGCCCCATTGCTCCAAAGGTAGGCAGCATTGCCAGCACCGGCATCGAGTGGCACCGCGCCGAGATTGCAGTAGCTCGTGTCTGCGCCGAGGTTCACAGAGGGGGCCCCGACAGTGACTGTAGCAGCGGCCGTGCAAGTGCCGCTACTCGTGGCAGTCACGCTATAAGTCGTGGTCGCCAGCGGACTCACGCTGATACTAGGCGTCGTCGCGCCCGTGCTCCAAAGGTAGCTGCTCACGACGGGAACGGAGTAGTGGATGCGGCCATTCCAGTTACGGGGTTGAAAAAGTGTGTTGGTGCCATTTGTAAAGGGGTATTCCATGCCCTTGCCTTCCTTGAATTGCAGGTTGGCATCAGCGGAAAGCACGTTGCCGACGGCAGTGCCATTGGTGTAATTCAGGGACACTGCTACATTGGTACTTGTGATATAGAAGGCGTAGGTCTGCCCTGCTGGAATCGTCACATTGATCGGAATGGGAAATGGCGTAGGGGTAGGTGCGCCAATCGGAACCACAGGTTGTTGACCCATGACCAACCCAGCAGGTTTCCTGCAACGACGACACCTCCGGCTGCAGGACGAACGAGCCGAACGATCACCACGTCTCGCGGGTGACCACCATCGTGACCGCCGGCCAGACGTATTTCATCGTCGTCGACGGCTACAACGGCGCGAGCGGTGACTACACCCTGACGATCACGCCGCCGGGCGGCGCGAGCCCGACCGCCACCGTCACCCTGAC
>JANORP010000151.1:0-2077 GCA_031415375.1 Bacteroidota bacterium
TGTTGCTTGAAATTTGTTTGCTTTTATGCTTTTATGAGATGTGCGATATATTGAGTATTGTAGCGGGTATGAACGGGATAGCGGATGTCTTTGTGACCTCGACCCCGCCTGTTCAGGTTGTTCCTCAAATACTTAACTGTACGTTCGTTGAACGTACGGATCATTCCGATTAAAGACTATACAATTAGGCAGTACTGGACTGGTGACATTATCATAGATACGAAGAGAGGATTGCCCTCATGCGACATGCGAGTCCCAAGCCCGTTTCTGCTTGATCACGGACAGAGAATGTACCTCAACCCGCGTCACATGCCAGATAACGATCCTGACCCTGCGTCGACAGCGGGAATATTCCGTCGAAGCCGCAAGGACAACGTAGACTTCGAAGCTCCGGGAAACCATAAATAATCTAAGAAAAAAAATGAAGTGAGCAACGTACTAGACTACAACTACAAAAACAAGCATTGTCGTAATCTACCGTACTAGACTAGTTATACGATTATATTCAAGGATTCAAATTCATAGCTTGCTGGCCACCAACTCCTGCAGCAGCAGCAGCAGCTGCTGCAGCAGCAGCGGCGGCAGCGGCAGCAGCGGCGGCAGCAGCTCCTCCCCCAGCTGCAGGTCCCCAGGCACGCACTTGGAAAACAGGTGCAGGTTTGTCGCGCGGAACAGCAGTACCCTTCAAGCAGACAGAAAAGACAAAAAAGTTCCGAGCTTGATCACGCTCATGGGGGTAAGCCGTAAGCTCGTAACCAGGCATGTTTGGACGGTACGGGTCTTCAAATACTTGTTGCACCAGAAAAGGAAGCTTGATCTTGATTAGCGGGTAGATATCATTCATCTCAAAGCCTTCCTCGATGAGACCAACAGTTTCAACGCCGCGTTGAATCAAAGTGGAATCGTTGGTTTCCACATCACCAATAAGAGCACCATGATAGTAGAAAAACTGACGTGCCATATCAAAAAAGCGATCTGGAAGTTTCTGTGAGAAGTAGAAGAAGCTTCCACACTTTGAGATCTTTGGCTTGCATTCATCTTCATGGCTAGCCCCAACAAACAATTCAATACGCAAATACTTGATTCCCTGATGACTGTAGCTCCAGTAGAAGTACGGGTATGTTGCTGTAAAATCATGGCCCCGATCAGAGTCTCCTTTTGTCAGCTTCATCTTTTCCATCTTGTGAGAGATGAATTCAACATCGCTCTCTTCCTTCCTGGTCGGAGCACCCGAAGCAGCAGCGGCTACAGATGGTTGCTTCTTTGCAGCCCCGGCTTTGGCTTTCGGCATCGTCGTACTCATGATTGCTGTTTTGTCGTCGTCGTCATTGTCGTCGTTGTTGTTGTCGTCGTCGTCTCCCGTATCGTCGGAGCCAAGATCGATACTTCCTTCTTCGTTGTCATCTTTGTCAAAATCGTCAAAAGCAACGGCACGCTTGCGAGTACCAGAAACGTCTTGGTTGGCAAGGTACTCCTCTGAAGTTAGAAAAAGCAAACACAGTGAGTCAAATAAGTTGCCACGGCATAAGAGATGCGCAATCGCACCACACCTACTTTGCCGGATGCCGTGATTTGCTGCCAGGAGTGTGTAATACTCACTCCCTTGATTCTTGTAGTGCCCGTAGATAAGGTTGTTGTCCTTCTTCGTCCCTCCTTCAGTTGTACTGAAGTAGGGCCGCAGCACTTCAAAAATTTCAGGCTCCAAATGAAGGAAAGTGTGGATTTGATCCCCTTTCTTTTCTTCAGGGTCCCAGCCAAGTTCACGAAAGCCCTTCTGGAGTGCAGCTTTTTGATTGACTCCAAATGGTGGACAAGGGGGCTGCTTTTTTCTTCCCGTTGTTGGCATCGAGACACTCGTTTGGAAGATTATGACCAGCAATAATGAAGGCTTTTAGTCCGCCGCCAGGCATCAACATCGGCAACAAGAACGCGAAAACACGCTGCAGCGAAGCAAGGTACCGTGTGTGCACCGTGTGCAAGGCTCTGGCATTTTAGCGGAAGTTTCAAAGTTGATCGTGCTGCGGAATTAATATGATTGGTGCATTGATCGTGGTCATTACCGCTGAAGTAGTCGGGG
>JANORP010000152.1:0-18661 GCA_031415375.1 Bacteroidota bacterium
GTGCAAGTATCTGAATTGCCTGAGGCCGACACTACCAAGGTATTGGTGGTGGTGCCCAAGGGGAATGTCGAGCCGCTGACAAAGCCTGCGATGGCATAAGTCGTATCTGGAACTTGGTAAGAAATGATGACTTCACCATTGCCCGTGCGCAAACCCGAGGTCATTGTGGCACCTGTGAGGCCGCCTGTGTAGCCCGATCCACCAGCGCCGCTTTGACCTGTGAAATTGCAAGGGTAGCTGCCGATAGTGCCCGATGTGCCGCCACCGGTACCGCCTGATGAGGCGGTTTGGGAACCAGCCTGCGCACTCGCCTGCTCATCGCCGCCATTGCCACCAAGGCCTAAGCCGCCTGGGAAACCATCGTTGTTGGGGACGCTCGTCCAGTCGGAGTTGCCACCAATACCACCAGCGGTTTGGGTGCCGCCAGTCGGCACAATCACGCTCGTATAGGGCCATGCGGCGCCGCCACCGCCGCCATAATAACCGCCACCGCCGCCGCCGCCTGTGCCACGGCCCAAGCCTGAAACACGATTGCCACCAGCACCGCCACCACCGCCAGCGATGACCGCACGATTGGCAAGTGCGTTGCCACCGACACGCACGTCTGATGCGCCGCCGCCGCCGCCGCCAAAGGCTGTGGGGCTACCTACAACGCCAGCATTGCCGCCGCCGTTGAATCCGCCAGTTGTGCCGGCTGTGCCGCCACCACCGACAAAAATGTACAATGTATTGCCTGGCGTCACAGCCAGTGTCCCAGTGGCATAGCCACCAAGGCCACCGACAACACCCAAAGCATTGGAATTGCCTTGGGCACCAGAGGCTTGCACCGTCACAGATGCCACCCCAGGTGGCACTGTCCAGGTTTGCTGAGCACCCGTAAAGTTAAAAGGCACTGTGACCTGGCCCGCGCCAGTCACGATCAAGGAATAGTTGGTTACCGCACCGCATATCCCAGGATCGGTAGAAACGACCATGTTGGGGGGGCAGGTGACGCTTACCTGCGCTTGAAGATTCCAAGGAAGAAAGGTAAGCAAGGCAGTGACGAGAATGGCTGTCAGGCACATTCGGTCGCAAAAAGCAACACGTGTATTTTTTGGAAACATTGCAATTGGATTTAGACTATTGAGAACCAAGATGAATCAACTTCGACTTTCAAACAGCAGTCATATTGCCCGCGATTCATTTCTCCTGATGTTGGAAACGGTCGTTAGCAATGGTGACAGTAGCCTTCTGCCTAAGTGGGCGCAAATTACATTTTGTTGGTTGCTTTTGCAAAGATTCAGAGCGCAATGCGTGTGATTAGTGTTGAAGCATTCGTTGGGTCGAGCAGGGCTACCGATCCAACCAATGCTTGAAGCCTTTCACCCGGTCTCTCGCCACTACAACCTCTTCTTTGCATTCTGGGGAGAGGTAGAGTCGCAGCCGGCTGTTGAACCAACTGTGTATTTGGCCAATCGCCTTGATCCCAACGATGCATTGGCGACTCACCTGAAAATAGGTTTTTGGGTCGAGCGTCGCAGCCAATTGTTCTATGCTTTGGTCGAGTAGCCAACGATGACCTTCATGGGTCACCAAGGTCACATACCCCATATCGGCAAAGAAATAGGCAGCATCTTGTGCGGGCACATAGCGCAGGAGTTCACCAGTTTTTACAAGAAACCGTTCCCGGTACCTTTTGGGTTCCTGTGCTGCTTGCAGTTGCCGCAGCAGATGCGCGATGATCGCGTCGCTAGGTGCCACCGTTTTGAGCGCATGAAATTTATCAATCGCCTGCCTCAGTTCAGCTGGATCAATCGGCTTGAGTAGGTAGTCGATTCCATTGGCCTTGAAGGCCGACAAGGCATACTGATCGTATGCGGTCGTGAAAATGACGGGTATATCCACTTTCACCTGCTTGAAAATGTCCATGCTCAGGCCATCGGCGAGCTGGATGTCCATAAAGGCCAAATCGATAGGTGTGCCACACTTGAACCATGCGACAGCATCTTCCACAGCGTCTAGCACATCGACGATGTGGGCATCAGGGATCAATTCCTGCAGCATCTTTTGTAAACGTGTCGCTGCTGGTACTTCGTCTTCAACGATGAGGAGGCGCATATTTTTCTAATTTGACAAGTGGAATAGTCACGGCAAAATGGTGCAGATCCTCCACGATGAGTACTTCTTGCTTTACCAATAACTGATAGCGACTTTGGATGTTGGCGAGGCCAGTACCTGTCGAATTCCCCTCTGGGTCTTTGCGCTGCAAGTTGTTGCGCACGATGAGCATGCCGTGTTCGGTCAATTCGATGCTGATGTACAAGGGTTTCTTGCGGGAGACGATGTTGTGTTTGATGGCATTCTCTATGAGCATTTGCAAAGAGAGGGGCACCACATACTGCAGCAGGTTTGCCGTGGGGATATCGATATGGACCACCAACGCCTCTCCAAAACGAATGCGTAGCAAAAAGAGGTAGGCATTCACACAATTCATTTCCTCGCGCAATTGGATCAGTTCACGGTCTTTGATTTCCAATACATATCGATAGGTGGTGCTGAGTTTTTGGATGAACTCCACGCTCAGGTCGGGACTGTCATGCACAAGCGATGACAGCGTGTTGAGGCTATTGAAAAGGAAATGGGGATTGACTTGGCTTTTGAGCATTTCCATCTGTGCTTGGAGATTTTCTCGGCGCAGTTGTTCGGCCTCCACCAGCGTCTTTTTCCATTGATCCAATCCCCAGATCGTTTCATAGATGCCAAGAATCGCCAACGACAAAACCAATGAAATTAAGTAGAGAGAAACAACGTCTGGTTCGATATCTCGGTGATAAAGACTTTGCAGGCGTGCCTTAAAAAACGGCTTGCAGAGCACGGTGATCATGAGGATCAGGGCCATCATGAAAAGACCTTGTAGCAGGGCCCTCTTTCCGACATTTTGGAGACCAGGAAACCGAATGCGTAGGCGGATTGTAACAAAACGGCCTGAAGACCAATAGACCATCACGTAAAGCAAGGCAATGCCTGCTTGGGTTACGTAGTGCTCCGTGGCCCCAAGTTTCATCATATTGGCCATCAAAAAGGGCAATATCAGCGCCGCAATCGGCATGCCGATCAGCATAAATAGCCGATCGTCAAATCCAAGTACTGCACGTGATGAAACTTTCATAATCCGTTGATTCCGTGCTTAAGTTAAGGTATGGTCGCCAATTCAAGGCAAAGTCGAGGTGATTCTTCTTTGCGCCTTTCTCCAAGACATCCTGCCGCGCGGCAAGATGTCTTGGAGAAAGTATTGGTCGCATCTTCATCCATCAGCGTCTCAAAAGAATACCTTGTACTGCACGTCTGGGAAAAATCCGCGTTGATACACAGTGCCAATTTTGCCTGTGGTGGCATTGTAGCCGTATTGAAAAACGTTTTGGTGATTGGTTACATTTTGGAAATCGATAGAGAATTGCTGCGCAAAACCCTTGAAATTCATCCGATAGGTAACCTTCAAGTCCCAGCGCAGGTAATCTGGCAGGCGACCACTGTAGGCGATTTCGTCGCGGCGCACCGTCTCGCCTGCTGCTTGTGAGGCTGCCAGGTCGATCGGCGTGTAGCGTTGGCCACCAGCATAGGTGACTTTGGTGTCAAAGCTCAGGGTTTGGCGCTTACCCAATTTGATTTCCTTGCCTCCCAATGCATTGAAGACGGTGTTGCCATTGAAGGCGGTATTGCGCTCGACCCCGTCGCTGCCTTCATACCGGGACTGAAACAAGGAGGCAGTGCCCAAGAAGTAATAGCCTTTGGAAAAGAATTTCTCGAACGTCAACTCAAAACCATAGTTGTAGCCTGTG
Source organism: Bacteroidota bacterium (assembly GCA_031415375.1). Classification (GTDB taxonomy): domain Bacteria; phylum Bacteroidota; class Bacteroidia; order J057; family JADKCL01; genus JADKCL01. The sequence goes on from JANORP010000152.1 coordinate 3,819, forward strand.
CCCGTGTTTTCGAGACCCGTTTCGGTGGGTAGGGTAAAGTCGCGGCCCGTGTTGAGCATCGAGAAGGCGCTTGGGACTGCTTCGACCGGAATGTTGTAGAGTCGTTGGGCATAGGTTTCGGCTTTGATGCGCATTTCTGGGCTCAGAAACAGGTCGTAACCCAAAACGAGATGCAAAGCCCTTGTGAAGTCTAGGTTCTTGTTGGGCAATGCGTTGGCAGCCCCAGTCTCTCCCTCTACAAAATAGACGGTGATGGGCTGCATTTGGCTATGCATCCCGGCACCAAAATTAAGGTTTTGGCGCGTGCTCAATTTGTAACGCAGTCCCATGCGGGGCTCGAAAGCGGTGGAGCCATTGAACAAAAAATGCTGGCTATGCAGGCCAAGGGTCATGCTGAACGGATCGCTAAAGCGGTGTAGCCATTGCGCGTAGCCTTGAAGGATCGTCGCGCCACCACGGTAATCATGCAGGGATTGAAAGTCTGGGCCTACAAAGGCGCTGTCTTGAATTCCGACTTGGTAGCGATCCACGATGATGCCGATATTGGCTGAGTTTTTAGCATCAAATTTGTGATTCACTTTGTAGTTGAGGGAGTATTTCATCTGCGAATTGTCGGTTCCGAAGATGTTGGCTGGGTTTTCTCCTGTCGCATCGAGGGAATCGATGGCACCTGCAACCGTCGCAGTCGAGGTTGCCAAAACCAATCTTGAATAGGTTTTCTCGTTGAAAAAATAGGTGTGTGATAGGCCCGCAACCCCAACTTTGTTTTGGAAACGAGAGTTCCGTCGCGCGTTGGAATAGAGGTTGTTGTTGCCTGCATCCTTCCCCAAAAACTCAATGTGACTCAATCCGCCAATGCCAAACAATGAAAAGGTACCAGCCTTGGATGTGGGCACATTGACCTTGAATGTGACATCTTGGTAATAGGGCACGCTTGCCCCAGTCCCAAATTGCAAGCCCAGGGCACTTGCTACCGCCAGCATCGAATAGCGGTAATTGATGAGATAGGACGCTTGTTTTCCTTTTTTGAACGGTCCCTCCATGCCTGCCTCAAAACCATTGAAGCCGATTTGTGCGAGGTATTCGCGTTTGTCGGCATTGCCGTTGCGCAACTTCAGGTCAAAGACGCCAGAGAGTGCATTTCCATAGTCTGCTGTAAACGCACTGGTCGAAAAATCGCTCTTGCCGAGGTTGTTGATGTTGAGCATCGACACGGGGCCACCTGTCGTGCCAAGGGTGCCAAAGTGGTTCGGACTCGGGATATCGATGCCCTCCATGCGCCAAAGTACGCCCGTGGGTGAATTGCCACGAATGATGATGTCGTTGCGGTCGTCGCTCGCGCCGCTCACGCCTGCAAAGTTTTGCGCCATACGTGCAGGGTCTTGAAAGCTACCAGCATAACGCATGGCCTCTTCCACACTGAAGGATCGGCTGCTCACAGTCGCCATTTGGTTCAGGGATTCGGTTTTGTGTTCCTTGTCGGTAATGACGACCGTCTCTAGCTCGGCGACGACTTCGTTCAAGGGTATTTCTAGATCGAGTTCCTTGCCCGAGAGCAGCATCAAATTGGTGCGGGTGGCTGGGGTATAACCCGAGAAAGTCACTTGTATAAGTTTGCGCCCGATGGGGACATTTTCCAATCTGAAGCGGCCGTTTTCTCCAGTGATCGCTCCGATCGGTGCGACTGTGGAATCTAGCAGCAAGACCGTTGCACCAGCTAGCGGGCTTCCCGATTGCTGATCGATCACGATCCCTTTGATCGTTTGGGTAAGTTGTTGTGCATGTAGTTGCACTGCGGTCATGGCAGCGACAACAATTGCGAAGAGGTAAATTTTCTTTTTCATTTTTGAAACGCTTGAGATTGATGCAAACCTCACACGTCAAGCTATCCCGACGACACGATTTCCTTTGAATCGTCGAATGGATAGGTTGAATCGTGGTTTTGCTGCAACATGTTGACGTCCCAAAAACCGAGGGTCTTTTGCGAGCCCTCATTTCAAAATCGAATTGTCTTCACGACCAACAAAAAAGGCCACCTCAGCTGAGATGACCTTTTTTGATGCAAACATGGTTTTGAACTCACTGGTAACACTCTGAGCTCTGGATATCATTGCCGCACCAGTACACACGACCGATGATGAAGTCGGCGATCGCTGGGCAGATGGGGCTAGTGCAGTGGAGCGATGCGACGACGATATAGACTTCACCGGTGCCTGTCGTGGCAGGGCCTGCTGCACAGCGAATGGAGGCCTCAAAGGAGGCCGAGATGTCCCAGGTATTGCCTTGGAAAAAGCTGGATCCGCATCCGCTTTGGCGAATTTCATTGATGGAACGAGCGGCCCGTGAATTACCTTGGGCGCTCATGGTGGCTGCAATGCCTAGCACGCAAACCAGAAGAAATACAATTTTTTTCATAGTTGAGATTGATTAAAAGGGGAAGTTAGTTATGAATCTTTACTTTCACAATAGATTGTTTTAGAATTAAATAGAAACCAAAAGGATATTTGTTTTGGATGAACAAATGTTAGATGGCTACAAGTATATCAAAAAAAAAGTGGACATTTTATTGTCCACCTTTTTTTGAAGCCTCCTTAGACTTTTTGATCACTTATTCGGTTGTGGCGTCATGCGCAAGTAGGGGCGCACGATCTCATAACCTTTTGGGAAGAGCTTGTCGGCGTCTGCGTTGCTCACAGCAGGGCTGATCACGACCGGTTGGCCATCTTCCCAATTGGCGGGGGTGGCCACCTTGTGGTAGGCAGTGAGTTGCAGACTGTCGATCACGCGTAGCAATTCGTAGAAGTTGCGGCCTGTGCTCGCTGGGTATGTGAGGATGAGTTTCACAGCCTTGTCAGGGCCGATCACAAACACCGAGCGTACCGTAAAGGTCGCATTGGCATTGGGGTGGATCATGTCATACAGCTCAGACACCTTGCGGTCACCGTCGGCAATGATCGGGAAATTCACCGTTGTGTGCTGGGTATCGTTGATGTCCTTGATCCAGCTCATGTGGTCGGCGAGGGGATCGACGCTCAGCGCGATGACCTTGGTGTTGCGTTTTTCAAACTCGCCTTTGAGTTTGGCGACCATGCCAAGCTCGGTGGTGCAGACCGGTGTATAATCGGCGGGATGTGAGAACAGCACGCCCCAGCTGTCGCCGAGCCATTGATGAAAATCGATATTGCCTTCGGTCGTTTCGGCCGTGAAGTTGGGGGCGGTGTCTCCAAGTCTCAATGACATATTCTCTTGATTTTAAGGTGATGAATTCTGAAACAACGCCAATTTACTCCGAATGTTTGAAATATTGGAGGAGTCGGATGAAAACTCTACTGGTTTAATAGGATATTGTGGTTGCACAATCAATGCCTGCAGCGTGATCACTTTATCGTTGTTCAATAAAATGCGCTGAAGGCAAGCTCCAATGCACCGGCCGACAAAGGTATGGACGACACCTAATAGGCTGCATGAGACGGCTATGCCTGATGGTTTCCAATGGTGTAACTGCCAGATCGGGCTTGGCCTGAGCAGCCAGCTTTGCAAATGCAATCCGACGCGCTACTCATTTCCGTGCGGGTGCTATCAGGGAGCGTTGACCATAATCGAGATAATTTCCCCACCCGACAATGCGCACGTGATCATGGGCAAAGGCGAATACCTGGGCATCCACCACGCCTCGGCTACGCAGATAGTCGGCAAATTGCAGGGCATTTTCCGACGTCCAAAAGGAGCCCGTCACATAGCGTTTGGTGCACGTGGCGTCTTCAAAAACCGCGATTTCGCAATCTACAAGGCCCTGCCATGATTGAAGCACCGCCAAGGGGACATCGTTGCTGTATGTGCCCAATTGAATTTGCATTGGATGGCGGTCGGGCGGTCGGCGACCGCCGAATTTGTCAAAACATGCAGGTCGAGGAGATTGTGCGCCAAGCAGCAATGCCCAGAGCAAGTGCCCAGCCAAGAGCGAATATTTCAAAATGGCAATCATGCAACAATGCTGTTCAGCACTGCCACCTCGGGGCCTATGATCTTGAAACCACTCCATCCCAAACGTAGGCGATCGCCATCTATCAAACGTACTGAATGTGCCTCGGCAATGCCAGCCGCAACCAATGCATCGGCATATTCAAATGAGTTCTTATCCGTCGGGAAGTCATTGACCAAATAAGTCTTGATGCCGGTGGATGGCTCCGAGTGTACTTGGATGGGCACTGCGATGATGGATTGCCATAGCGAGATCGTCTCAGCGGGCGCATCGCCTACAAATGCACCAATTTGGACTCTGATATCATTGAGGTAATCTAGGGACATGGGTGACAGGACGATTAGGTATCTCAGGGCCTTAATTCGGAACCCCTCTTCATGCCAATTTAACAATTTCTAGGATCAAATGCCAGCTTTTTTCAGCTATGGACTTGATTTTCATTCGGCACTTTGGATCGTGGCCTAGGCCACGCAGATTTAGGCTACAAAGATGGTGTTTCCTCGCATGGATGGGGAATTCTTGATGACTTTGCCAAATGCCAATAGCGTTTGGTATTGTTGTTGAATGATTTACGAAAATTGTAAGGGCCTCGCGACCCTTGATTTCTCATACACTTAAGCAAAAAAACCAACCTTGCGCTTGGATTTTGTCACAAAATAGAGTTATTTAGTTTGTCTCAGAATCAAAAATTTCTCAGGAGATAACCTCTTTCCGAGTTCACGAAATCCGACCCTTTTGAAGGTTGAATGTACCGTTGATCACCATCTATCGCTACTATGAATTTGCGCACAAAAATCCAACTTCAACAAAATCGGCTGCTCATGCTTCATGACGAGGCGCAGGCACTGCTCATGCATTACCCCAATGTGGCCCATGTCGGTGTCGGCATCAAGGAACGGGGCGGTCGGCTCACTGCAGACCTTTGCTTTAGGGTCTATGTCAGCAAAAAAATGCAGCCAGGGGTGCTCAAAAGGGACGAAATCGTGCCTCGACGTATCTTAGGAATGCAGACAGACGTGCTCGAACAGCAAGGCGTGACCCTTCATGCCGCCGATACGGCCGTGTATCGACCGCTAACAGGTGGGATCATGGTGAGCAATGAAAGCGTTACGAGTATGGTTGTCGGCATTGGTTCAGGAACGATGGGTTGTCTCGCCCGCACCGACGACGTCGATAACAAGCTCGTGGGTTTGACTGCTCGACATGTATTGACCGATGGCCTCACAGGAGTGCCTCGGCCCTCGGGTATAGGGCTCAATGTGAGTCAAACGGGCCTCCTCAACCTCCTCGGAATTCAAAATATCGGCACGGTAAAGGCGCTCTCGTCATCCTCTGGAGGCTTGGATTGCGGGATTGTGGAGATCGAAGCCTCACTCGCACTCGCAGCGGTCTCTGCCGGCAATGAAAATAGAATACAGGGCATCGGCCTCATCACGGGTGTCGCGCAAGCCGTCTGCTACGAGGTCGTGCGCAAACGTGGGTTTGCGACCCAAGTGACCCAAGGTGTGGTCGTGGATGTGAAATTTGAAGGTTCCAAGCTCCTGATCAATCCCTGCACGGAATACCCAAATTTTTCCGAGCCTGGCGACTCGGGAGCCGTCATTGTCAATGCAGCCAACAAGGTGGTGGGCCTGCTCATAGGTGCGGCGAGCAGCGATCCTCACAAAGGTGTGGCCAATCACATCAAACAGGTACTTACCGCACTCGACATCAAGATTGCTGGCCAAGGTGCTAGCACTGCAGGACTCGTTGGCATCCCTTCCGAAAGATGCCCGGCAGGCGGTGCCACCACCTGCACAGGAGGCGCATTGGTCGGCAGCGTTTCTGTCGCAGCCTCTAGGGCCTACTTCAGGGCTTTGGATGATGGAACCTTGTATCTTCGTCTGCAGCCAGGCTTTGGAGCAAATGCAGCTTGGCTACAAAGGCAAAATGATATATTTGGTTTGGTGGCGCCCAAGTTGGAGCGTGTCGTATTTTCAGAGCCAGGTAGTTGGGAACAGCGGGCAAAAACGGGGAGGTTGCCCACCAGGCCAAGCATCAGTGCTACAACCGACGCGACGCTCATCGCCGCCATCAGGCGGCTGTCCACGTTTCAGCTTGATTTGTTCAGGGTGCATTTTCCAGGCGCAACCGCTGGCTCCATCGATGCAGACAAGGTGCGCATCACCTTTGAGCGGTTTATGAACGGAGAACTGCGTGAGCGGCCATCTGGGATACACCCCTATGGCCCTGCGGAGCTGTTGACAGATGGCCCGCGCGAGCCCAATGGCAAGTATGAAACGCTCTTTGCAGGCTTTGCATGGTTGTGCATAGAAAACAACATCGACAAAGAGGATTGGAAGCCGCTCTACAATCTGATGGTGCAATGCCAGGAGCTATTTATGTATGTCTATCGGCGACGGCCCCAAATCGCCCCACCGGCAGGCAGTGCCCCCATCAATCGCTCCAATCCCGTCAATTCGCTGGATCCAGACTTGACATTCGGAAATCAGGGCTATACCTTCTCCCACTTCAACTTGGATGGACCTGGCGGGGTGACCTCTGTGACCAGCATCGCCCAATCCAATGAGGCCAGAAAAGCCTTTTTGCGCAGCAAATACAGGGGCAAGTCCTACGCTTGGACCAAATTGGCCATGTCCAAAAACATCCAGCGAATGATCTTCATGCCTTGATGGCGTTTGGGGAAGGTCGGAGAGCATTGCCGCTTGGAAACAAAAGAGGCATTCCATCGGAATGCCTCTTTTTGATATCGTGGTGATGGGCCTAGCGTGCCAGCGCCTGCTTGCAGGCTGCGACCACGTGAGATTGTCCCAAGCCATACTTTTCCATCAATTCCTCGGGCAGTCCGCTCTCGCCGAAGGTGTCGTTCACAGCCACATATTCATGGGGCGAAGGCAGATGACGGCTCAAGACTTGTGCCACGGCATCGCCGAGGCCACCGTTGCGCATGTGCTCCTCTGCAGTCACGACACGGCCAGTTTTGCGCACTGATTTCAGAATTGCTTCCTCATCCAATGGCTTAATGGTGTGCATATTGATCACTTCGACCGAGATGCCTTCCTCCTTGAGTTGCGCAGCAGCTTGCAGCGCAATCCAGACCATGTGGCCGCAGGCGATCAGGCTCAGATCTGAGCCTTCAACGAGCACTTGCGCCTTGCCAATCTGGAAAGTTGGATCCTCAGACGGCGTAAATATATCCCATTTCGGACGACCAAAGCGTAGATAGACAGGGCCGACATGCTCAGCGACGGCCAAGGTCGCGAGGCGGGTCTGGTTGTAGTCGCAAGGCACGACCACGGTCATATAAGGCAGCATCCGCATCATGCCGATGTCTTCCAGGCTTTGGTGGGTTGCGCCATCTTCGCCCAGCGTGAGGCCAGCGTGGCTCGCACAAATCTTGACATTTTTCTTGCTGTAGCAGACACTTTGCCTGATCTGGTCATAGACCCGGGCTGTGCTGAAATTGGCGAAGGTGCCCGTAAAGGGAATCTTGCCGCCAATTGTCAATCCAGCAGCGACGCCGATCATATTGGCCTCTGAAATGCCCATTTGGAAGAAACGATCTGGGAATTCCGCCTCAAAGGCGTCCATTTTGAGCGAACCAGTGAGGTCGGCACACAGTGCAACGACTTCAGGATTATTGCGACCGAGCTCCAACAATCCCTGGCCAAAGCCAGAGCGGGTATCTTTTTTGCCAGTGGAGAGCAACATGGGAATTGGGAATTGGGAATTGAAAAATGGGAGAAGGTAGCAGTTAGCAGTTAGCAGGTAGCAGTTTTCGAGTTTTCCAACTGCTCACTGCTACTTGCTCACTGCTAACTCATTTTCAATAGTCGAGGAATCTTGTGACCTCCAACTGCGCCATGGCGCGTGCAAATTGCTCATCGTTGGGAGCCTTGCCGTGCCAATCGTGGGTGCCTTGCATGAAATCGACGCCGCGGCCCATGTCGGTGGTCATCACGATGCAGATCGGTTTGCCACGATAGGTAGCGCCGCGTGCCATGTCGAGGGTGTTGAGGATGTTTGCGTAATCGTGACCTTGCATTTCCAAGACCACCCAGCCAAATGCTTCAAACTTGCTGCGGATATCACCGAGTGGCATCACTTTTTCGGTAGGACCGTCGATCTGCTGCATGTTGCGGTCGATCGTGCAAATGATGTTATCGACATTTTTGGCGGCGGCATAGATCACAGATTCCCAGATCTGACCTTCTTGCAATTCGCCGTCGCCGTGCAGGGTATAGACGATGTGTTTGTCGCCATTGAGTTTCTTGGCGAGGGCAGCGCCGATCGCGACCGACATGCCCTGACCGAGCGAACCCGAGGCGACACGCACGCCAGGCAAGCCTTCCTTGGTGGCAGGGTGACCTTGCAAGCGGGAGTTGATCTTGCGAAATGTGGCCAACTCATCGATCGAGAAGTAGCCGCTGCGCGCCAAGACACTGTAAAAAACGGGCGAAATATGCCCGTTGGAGAGGAAAAACAAGTCTTGATCCTTGCCATCCATCGACCAGTGCTTGGGGTCGTGCCGCATGTGGTTAAAATACAGGCCGATCAGGAATTCGGTGCAGCCGAGTGAGCCGCCGGGGTGTCCCGATTGCACCGCATGTACCATGCGCAGGATGTCGCGCCGCACTTGGTCGGCCATTTCCTGCATTTCGGGGATGGTGTTCAGTTTCATCTTTTGGAATCTAGCCGCGAAAATACGAAGCAAGGCGGAGGCGTGAAAGTATTGTTGTACACAAATGAAAAAGGGAATTCCCGCTGTGCGGGCACAAAGACCGCTGGCTCAGATTCCCCAATTCACCTCCCCCAAGCCCTTTTCCTTCAACCATGCATTCGCTTTGGAAAATTGATGGTTGCCATACCAGCCTGTATGTGCAGAGAGGGGCGACGGATGCGATGACGCCAATACAAGATGTTTTGTCGTGTCGATAAAGGCACCTTTTTTCTTGGCGTAGGCACCCCAAAGCATGAAAACGAGGCCGCTGCACTGCTCATTGAGGCGATGGATGGCCGCATCGGTAAATTGTTCCCAGCCTTTGTTTTGGTGGCTTGCGGGCGCGTTGGCGCGCACGGTGAGCATGGCGTTGAGCAGGAGCACGCCTTGGTGCGCCCAGGGCGTGAGGTTGCCGGTTTTGGGGATCGGCAGACCGAGGTCTTGATGGATTTCCTTGTAAATATTGCCCAAGGAAGGCGGTGGTGGCACGCCGTCGGGAACCGAAAAGCTCAAGCCATGGGCTTGACCCGGCCCATGGTAGGGGTCTTGGCCGATGATCACGACCTTCACACGCTCAAAAGGCGTACACTCAAACGCATTGAATATCAGATTTCCCGGTGGAAAAATGATATGCCCCGCTTCTTTCTCGCTTTGAAGAAATGCCTTCAAGGATTTGAAATAGGGCTTTTCAAACTCAGCTGCCAACGCTTGTTTCCAAGAGGCTTCGATTTGGACATTGTTTTCTGCCATCACCTGTGCGATTGAGCCGTCAAGATAGGGAAAAAGAGGTATCAGTTAGCAATTAGCAATTAGCAATTAGCAATTTCTCACTGCTAACTGCTAACTGTCAACTGCTAACTATTCGGTCTGATCTTTTTGCGGAGCACTACAAATCCCAAAAAAAGCAGCCCCGAGACGCCGAGGACGGTGAGCATGATGATCATGTTTTGGGCTTTGCCTAGTCTGCCGGGAGTGAATCCCTTGCCGAGGCGGCGCAATGTGAGCAACCCGTTGTCGTCATACAATTGGTTGGGTTCACACTCGGTGGTGGCGATGATTTGGTGCCGCTTATTGGCAAAGACGATGTAGCGCTCGCCCATCCTGAAGGGATAGCCGCATTGGTTGGGTGAGTTGGTGTGCACAGTTGCCACGCGTTCGATGGCGCGTTTCCAGCTGCTATCGACTTCAAAGGCTATGTTGAGACCGCCTTTGAGCGTGTTGGGGGCCACGTCGATGCAAGTGCCGAGGAAGACGATATTGGCTTTGTCGAATGCTGCATCCCATGTGGCGGTGCTGTCGCAGCCGCAATTGTCTATCTGGGCCTGCGCCTGATGGACAAATAAGCCCAAAAAGGCCGATAGCAACAGCAGTAAGCGCCGCAAATTTGTCGCCACCGTTTGGCAGCGTCGTGCATCGCCAGCAATCATGCGTTGGTGCGGATGTGCTTGTTTTCCTCGACACTCTCGACCACGCCATCGCGCAGCCTGATGATCCTGTGGGCATAGAGGGCGATGTCTTCTTCGTGCGTCACGAGGATGATCGTCTGACCCTGCTTGTGCAATTCCTCGATGAGGCCCATGATCTCATAACTCGTCTTGGTGTCGAGATTGCCCGTCGGTTCATCGGCGAGGATGATGCTGGGATTGTTTACCAGCGCCCGCGCGACCGCAACACGTTGCCGCTGACCGCCTGAGAGCTCATTGGGTTTGTGGGACATCCTGTCCCCGAGACCCACGTCTTGCAGCGCCTTGGTGGCGATCTGCATCCGCTCAGAGCGGCCCTTTCCTGCATAGATCAGCGGCAAGGCGACATTCTCCAAAGCTGAGGATCGTGGCAAGAGGTTAAATGTCTGGAAGACAAACCCGATTTCTTTGTTGCGCACCTCGGCCAAGTCATTGTCGCCCATCTGGCTCACATTGATGCCGTTGAGGATGTAATCGCCCTCACTAGGTGTGTCGAGGCAGCCGATCATATTCATCAAGGTTGATTTGCCAGAACCCGACGGACCCATGATCGCCACGTAGTCATTGCGGTAAATGTCGAGGTTCACGCCATTGAGCGCCTTGATGATTTCTTCGCCCATCTTATATTCCCTGCGGATGTTGATGAGCCTGATGACGGGTGTTTTTTCTTCAGTTGCCATTGTTTTCGACCTCTTCTAGTTCTTCGGAATGTGCAGTCCTAAAGCTCGTGATTTCTTCCTTGAATTCCTCGGCGATCAATTTGGAACGCTCCAAACTTGCCGAATGTTTCATGGCTTCCAAGGCATTGGCCCCCGATTCTTCCGTACGGGCTAGTAGGCGCTCAAAATGGGCGAGCTCATACCAAAAATCGGGATTTTCTGGGTTGATGTCTTTGGCGGCCATCATCATGTTTTGACCTTCAAAATCCATGCGTTTGGCGCGGTAGATGTGGCTCAAGGAGAGGATCACATCTGGGGAAATCGGGTTTTCCTTTCGCAGCTGTTCCAGCTGGGCGATGGCTGTGGTGGTGTCGCCATTGGCGGCAGAGACTTGTGCTTGCACGATGCGCACGTCGCGGTCTTTGGGTGCGCGTGCTTGCAGTTCCTGCGCGATGCGGCTCGCTGCATCGACCTTGCCCTGGCTCAAGAGGATGCGTGCGTGCACGACATTCAAGGCGAGGTCCTTGGGCGCGAGGTCCAGGCCGGGCTGCAAGTTTTCCATTGCGAGGCTATCGCCGAGGGCGAGGCTGATCTTGGCCATCTCCAAATAAGGTGCGGGATTCTTGGGCTCCGCTTCGATCACCCTGCGAAATGCCTCCAATGCAGCCGCCTTGTTGCCACGCTGGCCAGCGGCATGGCCGATCTGCATCCAATCTCCCACGGTGAGGCTACTTTGATTGAAACCCAGCGAGGCAAAGAAATAGTCGCCATTGGCATATTGGAGTTTGGCCATCTCGGTGTTGACGGCAAAGTTGAGCGTGCTGTCATTGGCGCGTGCCATGTTCAGTTCCATGAAGGCATAATCGAGGTTGCCCCTGTCAAATTCCATCAAAGCTTCTGAAAGCAAGTCTTTGGTATGGCCATTTTCCACGCTTTTCCTGAAAAACGCAGCTGCCATCTCAGGCGAGCCTGCACCAAAGAAGGCAACGCCCAAAAAGTGATTGGTATAGGGCCGGAAGGCAGGAAAATTGACGTCGATATAGTCCATGCGACTGATGGCCCGCTCGATCTCCCCGCGGTCGAAAAGCAGCATGCCATCGAGCAGCAGCGAGTCGGCGCGCATGCTTGAGGAGGCGGTGCTGTCGGTAAATGGGTTGCCGGTATTGCCATGGGTGAGGCGACGTGCAGCCGCCTCCAAGTCGCCGACTTTGTAGCGCTCTAGCGCAAAATTGAAAATGGTTTCCCAGCTGCCCTTGATGTTGTCGGCCTGGAGCAAGGTCTCGGGCACGGCAAGGCCTGTACCATAGCGCATGTTCATGAACAGGGCATTGGTGACCACGGCACGGTGCACCTGTGGCAGGGCGAGGCCAGCCTCCAGGAATTTCTTGGCTTCGTCGGGCTTCTCAAAATCCATGTAGAGGCGACCGAGATTGGCGTAGAGGCCGCCATTGTCGGGCTGTAAGCGCAGGGCCTGCTTGAGCTGCAAGATGGCGGAGTCGGGCTCGTCGAGGCGCAGCATCGCTTGGGCGAGATTGCTGCTCAGGTAGGCGTTGGGGGTGAGGCGGCCACCATCTTGTAGCACCGATTTGGCCCTTACAGGGTTGTAGTCGCTCTGCTCGAGATTGCCCCAGTTGAGGTAGGCATAGCAAAATGGGATGAAGTCGCTGGCATGCCTGAAGTGCTCCCGCGCCTTGTCCAAGTTGCCTCCCGTGGCCAATTCCAGCATCGCCAGATTGTAATTGCCTTTCACGGAGCCGCGCGCCTCTTGGACCGAAGTCCTGTAGTGTGCCATGGCCCCTGGGAGATTGCCTTTGAGGGCCTCATGGTCGCCCATGCGGTTAAACAGCGTCTCCTTGAAGATGCGCTTGCCATTGGCGTAGCCGCTTGCCTCCAAGATCCCTGCACCTGCGATCGCGAGCACGACGACAAAGAAATACATCAAGCGACGGGGCATCATGCTCAGATAGTAAAAATTGACGCGGTGCTTGATGAGCGGGCCAAAATTGTAGAACATATAAAAGAAGTGGCCGATGCCTGCGAAAAAGAGGAGGCTCATGCCAATGCGCTCCACGATATGCAAGAAGAGGTATTCGCCAGTGCCGACGAGGTAGGCGATGAAACTGAGGCCGATGAGTGGGAGCGCGACAAATCCCATGCTCATGCCGAGGTTGGGGATATGGTTCTTGAGCACCGGGCCCAGCGCTTGCTTGGTGCCCACGGCGAGGAGGCTCGCTGCCGCGATAAAGAGCATCGGCTTCAACGCGATGTCGTCGCCTTCCGAGAGCAAATTCCAACCCATCGATTTTTGGAGCATCACAAACTCGATCGCAGTAAGTACCAAGAACACCGAGAAGATGATCGGGAAGTTGACGCGGTATTTTGGATTCTTGGCGTTGGTTGCGAGGTAAAAGATCAGGTTGTTGAGGTCATTGGATACAAAGACGAGATAGATGATGGCTACGACCGCCAAGACAGGCATCATGCCTACCGTGGCGCTGTGCAGGGCTAGCCAGCTGCCCTGGTAGTATTTGATGGCAAAAGGCAAAGCGGTCACGGTGGTGAAGATGAGCAAGCGCCAAGCGAATGCCAGCCTGAGAATCTCCTGTTGCAGCAAATAGGCGGGTGCCAATACCAGCAAGAGCAAGCCACCGTTCATCACCCAAAACAGTGTGGATTGGTCGTCCTCAAACATGTTGGCGACAAAGATGAGGATGCCAAATGCGAAAAAGACAACGTAAGCCACGAGGTTGCGCAAGTAACTTGCCGAGGTGAGCAAATAGGCCCAGCCGAGAATTTGCGCAATGATGAAGGCCATCACCAGCCATGGTTGTGGGGTGATGCGTGTTGCAAAATAGACGACCTGCTCTTTCCAGGCCCCGATTTGCGTGTTCATCACGCGGTAGTTATGGGAGTATTCGCGTAGCGTCACCTCCTCGGGGGAATTCTCGGTCACCTCGCTCACCTCTAGGCTCCAGCGTGCAGGATTGTCGGCGGCCATCACGGCCACGACTGCCGTGCCGACGAGTGTGAGAAACAAAATGCCAAACAACAGCTTGTTCACGGGCGTCATTGCCGTGAAAAACTGCCACATCGGAATCACTTTGAGCTTTTTCTTGGGCTCCATGTTTTTTTATTTTCCTACCTATTTTCTGCTTCGACGGCCTCTGCGAGCTCCTCTGGACGTTTTTTGCCCGTGAGGCGCTCGTGAATGATCTCAAACACCTGCTCTTTTAATTCGGCGGCCTGTGCCACCACCATATCCTTGGTCTCGATCGGCTCATGAAAGACCACGCGCACGATCGTTGGTTGCACCAGAAACTTGCCGTTGTCGGGCAACGCCCTGTCTGCCCCGATGATGGTGACGGGTACGATCGGGATCTTGTTTTCAATCGCCATCCTGAATGCGCCATCCTTGAACCGCAGCAACGATACCTTGGTTTTGTCGGGGATGGTGCCCTCGGGAAACAACAAGACCGATGTGCCGCCTTTCAAGACCTCCTTGGCCTGCAAAAAACTCTTGTAGCTCTCGGTGACCGAGCCCCGATTGACGGGGATGTGTAGCCGCTTAAACATATATCCAAAGAGCGGGGTGTTATTGAGTTCGGCCTTGCCGATAAACCTGAACGAGGGAATGATAGAAACGTTACAGATGGGGATGTCTAAATAACTGCTGTGGTTGGGCGCGAAGATATAGACCTGCTTGCGCTTGATGCGTGACCGACCCTCGGTTTTGATCCAAATCCCGACGGGATACATGATCACATAGCCCCAGATCATGTTGAGGCGGTGGCTCGCATTGTGCGCCCACTTTGCCTTGGACTTGAGCAATAGCCAATGGAGTGGGAAAATCAGGGCAAAAAAGCCCACGAAAAGGATGTAAAACCAGATACTCCAGATGCGTTGCAAGATTCTCATCGGCTCAGGTTTGGCGATGGGCTGGGGTGGCACAGACATCGCCGAGTCGCAGCCGCAGGGCATCGGGCACGGGTTGCACCTTGCGGGTGTCGTAGTTGAAGCAG
>JANORP010000153.1:0-32026 GCA_031415375.1 Bacteroidota bacterium
TGCTTGCTCAGCGCCGCAGCCATCAACTCTGGAAACAATTGTGGGGTGCAGGCAAAGACAGGAATCCCTAGCGCGGCAAAATATTCAGCATTGTGGTGGTCATAAGAAGGTGCGCCATCGTCGTTGAGTGCAAGCAAAGTAATGATTTGTACACCCGAGGCTGTGAGTTCAAGGGCACGTTTTTGCATTTCGGCGGGGTTGCCGCCTTCGTAGAGGTCGGTAATGAGCACCATGACGGTGTCGAGCGGACGCGTGATGATCTGTTGGCAATAGGTCATCGCCCGGTTGATGTCGGTGCCACCTCCCAATTGCACACCAAACAGCAAATCGACAGGGTCCTTGAGGTCCTCGGTGAGGTCGGCAACCTCGGTGTCAAAGACCACCATTTTGGTATTCACAGCCGGGATCGATGCCATCACGGCCCCAAAGATGCCCGAATAGACGACCGAGGTTCCCATGGAGCCGCTTTGATCAAGGCATAAGACGATGTCCTTCATCGCTTTGCGTTTGCGCCCATAGCCGATGCGTGTCTCTGGAATGATCGTCTTGTATTCGGATTGGTAATGTTTCAGGTTTTTGCGGATGGTCTCATTCCAATTGATTTCGTTGTGTTTGGGGCGGCGGTTACGGGCACTACGGTTGAGGCTGCCGCTGATGGCTTGCTGCAAAGGCGAAGTAAGCTTTTGCAACAATTCATCGACCACCTTTTGCACGACTTGGCGGGCCGTGGCCTTGGTTTTTTCAGGAATGGCGCGCCCCAATGTCATCAGGTTGGCGACCAGATGTACATCGGGCACGACAGTTTCCAGCATCTCGGGTTCGGTGAGCATGCTGGTAAGATTGAGGCGCTTGAGGGCATCTTGCTGCATGACCTTGACCACCGAGTTGGGGAAATATTCGCGGATGTCGCCCAGCCATCGGGAAACATTGGGCGAGGATGGTCCTAGGCCACCTTTGCGCTCGGTGTTGTACAAGGCTTCGAGCGTCTTGTCGATGCCGCTCTCTTGGGTGCTGAAGCTCACCTCCAGCTCCTCCTTGGCGTCGCTGCCGAGAATGAGCCGCCACCGTTTGATCAATTCTGCGTCCATGGTCTTCTTTTTTGCGTTTTTTTTCCCGTCACAATCCCATTAACTGTTCCAATATCGGCAAAACCGAGGCTGCCCGTTCAGCATCAAATCCTGCGATCACGACCACTTTGCTACCGCCAGGTTGGCCATGCTTGACCTTCTCGGCGATCTTGCGTTTTTCGATGGTGTTGTACACGGCAAAGGTGCGGCGCAGCAAGGGCACGACGGCTTGAAAAACCTCCAGCGGAAGCTCCGCCACCCAAGCATTGGTCATGTCCCAAATCGCATCGTCGAGCACCAATACGGTGGCGGCATCCTTGAGGAAGCCTTCGAGCCAGGCTGCGGAATACTCGGGCACATTCCCTTGGGAAAGCGCCTTGCTGAATGCGATCGCGGTCGCCTCGGCATCGAGGTGATGGGCGTCATACAAGATTTTGCAGCACGTCCCCTGGATCAATGGCGCGGCGAGGTCGATGCCTGGCACCTGTGCCAAGGTCGCGACCCAAGCCTCCAAAATCTCGGCGTCGTCGAGCAAGGCGACGGCCTGATGCACCTCGCGGATCTTGGCAGCCATCACGGCGGCGGTGTCCTCGTCGATGCCCGTGCAACTGATGGGCAGCGAGGCGATCATGCGGTAAAAGATCGATTCCAGGATCAGGGCAATCGTGTCCACGTCTGTGCCGCGCACGTTGCCATACTTGCGCACCTGCACGAGGGGAATAAAGGCGGCCATCAAGCTGGCATTGTCGTGGGTGCTCGACGCGAGCACGTCCATGCGCTGCATGACCTTTTGAATGCCGTCGTGGAGCTCTGCGGGCAAGGCCCGCTGTGCCAGTGCGGTGATTTCGTCGAGGCGGGTGATGGTGGATGCCAGGTGCGCGAGGTAGTGGTTGCAGGCCGTCTCCACAGTGTTGCCCCAAGGGGCTTTTTCGAGGAGTTGGATCGTCAATTCTGGCTTCCAGCAGAGGTTCCACTCCTCTTTGAATGTGCCTTTGCCGCTTGCATATTGCGTGCGGCCCCATTTCACCTCCAACACGAGGAGGCGATGCAGGAGGATGCTTTTTTGCAAGCCACTTTCTTCGCGCAGGTCGAGGCCGAGCGGTCGGTCTTCGTTGGTGACTTTGAGCCGCAAACTGCGGATCTGCTGGTCCAGATCGCGTTGCAAGGGTACTTGTGGCGTGCCATCTGGGATTGCGCCCATCTCATTGCCCACGATCAAGTCGCGCCAGACGATCTGCATCAAGATGCTGTCGCCCATGCACATGACGGTTTGCGTGGCTTCGTTGAGTTCGCTCAGCCCTGCACGGTGGCGGTCACGCAGGGCCGCAAGCGCATTGGCGAGGCGCACGGCCTCGATCACATGGGCACTGGAGACATCGATCTTGTGCTTGCGAAAAATGCCCGCCACATGCGCCAACCAAAGGGTGCCGTCGTCTTGGCCTGCATGCCAGCAGTGTTTGTACCAACCCGGCGAATTCACCCCAGCCCCGTAACCGCTCGCAAATGCCAGGCGGTCACTCGTCCAGGGGATCCATGTCGCCTCGACCTTGGTTTTGGGCAGCCCTTTGAGCAGGGCGTCGTCGTCTTTTTGCTTGGGCATCACATGCAATGCTGGCACGTGCCAAGCCCCGCAGACGACCACGATATCGGCATACAGGTCGCGCTCGGCAGCCTTGATGGCACGCCGCATGAAGGCTTCCCGCTGCAATTCGGTGAGGTCGGTCGTTGCTGGCAATGCGCTTCTCAATGCCGACATCGCCTCCAAAATCGCCTGAAAGACCTCTGTGGGCTGGCGTGTCATCTCAAATTGCTGCTCCCACCATTCCTCGGCGTCCTCAAAACCCGCTGCCTCAGCGAGGTAGGAAATGGGGTTGCGCGCGATGAATTCCATGGGGAAATCATCGTCCACGTCATTGGCCTGCGTTTCTTCGGCGGCTGGCTCGGTCTCCTCGACGGCCATGGGCCTCTCTTGCATTCCTGCCTCAACCTCCTGCACCGCCAATTTGTGTACCAGGGGCATGTCCATGAAACGCACGGGAATCTTGCGTTCCAATCCGTAGCGGATGGCCTGCCATTCGGGCGAAAACTCTGCAAAGGGGTAAAAAACAGCCCTTTGCGGATCATCAGGCACGTAGGCCAGTAAAGCGACGGGGGGCTTCATACCCTCATCGGCCATCCATTTCAGCACGGCCTCGCCTTCGGGTGGCCCCTCCACCAAAATGATCGAGGGCTTGATCGCCTCCAAAGCTGCGCGCACGTGCCAAGCAGAGCCGGGCCCGTGGTGTCGGATTCCAAGTAGGTGTACCGCCATGGTCAGATGATGTCGCGACAGGCGCGGTAGATGTCCTTCCAGCCATCACGCTGTTTCAGCACGGTTTCCATATATTCTTGGAAGACGATTTTGTCTTGCACAGGATCTTTGATGATCGCCCCGATGATGCCGCTCGCGACATCATCCGCTTTCATGGCGCCGTCGCCAAAGTGGTAGGCGAGCGCCAGGCCGCTGTTCATTACCGAGATGGCCTCCGCGGTGCTGAGTGTACCCGAAGGCGATTTGAGTTTGGTCTTGCCGTCGTCGGAGACGCCGTTGCGCAATTCCCTAAAAATGGTGACGATGCGTCTGATCTCCTCCAAAATCGGCTTCTCGACCGGCAATTCCATCGCCTTGCTAAAGCTTGCGACGCGCTGCCTTACGATCTCGACTTCCTCGGCCATGGTTGCGGGCACCGGGAGAATGACGGTATTGAAGCGGCGCTTGAGGGCGCTGCTGAGGTCATTCACACCTTTGTCGCGGTTGTTGGCGGTGGCGATGACGTTGAAGCCCTTTACGGCTTGTACCTGCGTATTCAGCTCGGGAATGGGCAGCATCTTTTCACTGAGGATGGTGATGAGGGTGTCTTGCACATCGGCCCCGATGCGGGTGAGTTCCTCGATGCGCACGATCTTGCCCGTCTTCATGGCCCGATAGACGGGTGTCTCGACGAGTGCGGCCTCCGAAGGCCCTTGGGAGAGCAGCAGCGCATAGTTCCAGCCATAGCGCACGCTTTCCTCACTCGTGCCCGCAGTCCCTTGGATCACCAGCGCGGAGTCGCCCGTGATCGCGGCGGTGATATGCTCCGACACCCAAGACTTGGCTGTCCCCGGCAATCCGTAGAGCAGCAAGGCGCGGTCGGTGGTGAGGGTCGCGACGGCGATCTCCATGAGCCGCCGATTGCCGATGTATTTTGGGCTGATCTCGAAGCCGTTGCCGAGCTTCCCGCCCATCAGATATTGGACGACGGCCTGCGGCGACAACAGCCAATTCTGGGGTTTTACTTGCTGGTCTTGCTTCTTCAATTCATCCAGTTCATGGGCGAATTGTTGCTCTGCGGATTGCCTTAATATTTGCTGTGACATAGGTGAATGAGGATTAGAATTTCAGATTTTCTTTGAGGGAAAGGACATGAAGCATCTCGGATGCTTGTGTGGCGAAATAGCGCACCTGATAGTTTTCATGGCCCGATTCCGAGGCATAGGCTTCCAGCGTGCTTTGTACCTCTGAGGGGAGATGCAAGGCCAGCTTGCGGTAGATCGGCTGATTGATGCGGTAGGGCGCGGCCTGTAAGCTGTGCAAGACCTTGATTGCAAGGGCTGTGCGGATCGTGCGGTACCCAGTTTCGGTCAGGAGATCAATGTAACTTTCGATGTTGGCGTCCATGGCATGGTCATGAAAAGGCAGCCCCTGCTCGTGGGAGACAATGCGCAACAAGGCGATTTGTGCGCCTGTGTTGGCCGCCAAAAAAGCCAGTGCCAGTGCATGGTGGCTGTACCTCACGGCTGCCCGCAGCAAGTGCTGGATCAGGACGCCGCCCTCGTCGATCGCGGCGATTTTGGCGAGCAGATCATCCGGGGCAAAGCCGAGCGCGGGCATCCAGTCATCGGGATGCACATACTCCACTGCCTGTGCCAGCCAGTAGAGCTCGTCGCTCACCCCTTTTTGGGAGCTGACCTTGGTCACGAGGCAATCAAAAAACGCGGGCTGCGGTGCGGCACTGCGATCGATTTCGAGGACTTTGCGCTTGGAAAAGACCATGTAGCGCTCCTCCTTCACTACAAATGCGCGCCGCACAAACTCGAGAAACATCTCCTGGATGCGGGCACCACGCACTTGCTGGAGCAAACCCATGGCCGTCTCTTTCACCTTTTTGCTTTTGTCGCTGCGCAACGCCTCCAAAAAGGGTACGTCGGTTTGCGACAACCCCGTTGCGAGCAGACCTAGAAATTCTTCGCGGTTGCTTGCATTTTCATGGGGGAATGCAGCCTCAAGCAAGGGAATCGCCTCGGCGGGATTGCTGCTACGCAGGTTCGCGAGCAACTGCTTGCGGGTTTCATGGTTGGCGGTCTCCCAATCCTCATCCGCCTCGACCGCCTTGCCTTCCAAGGGCTTCCAAGCTGGGTTGAGCTCCATGAGCCATCGCCCTGTGGCACCGCTCAACTGTAGCAAGCTTTGCCGCATCGCCTTCTTCTCGAGGGCGCGGTTCAAGAGCATGGGCGCGAGTGCGGGTGGGGCGACTTGCTTGCGTGCCATAGCATGCAGCAGGATGTAATCTGTGATGACATCGTCCTTGTCGGCAAGGGCAACTTTGAGGGCTTCGGCAGTTTTGGGGAACATGCTCGGCTGTGTTTCAGCAGGACACTCGTCGATGCTCTCCAGCATTTCCAAGGGTTCCTGCCCACATTCCTCATAGAGCAATGCGGCGGCAGCATAGCGCAAAAATGTATCTTCTTTGTCTTGCTGGGCAGCAACAATTTTGCTGTGCAGCGCGGTGAGGCCTGCTTGTAGCGTTGGCTGATATTTCGCTGTTCCCAGCAGGGCTGTTTTGATGATTTCGTCTGAAATGTTCATGCGATGAGATGATAGATGCCGTCGATCCAAAGGCCATGCAGCGCCAAGGCTTCATTTTCATACAATCCAAAACAATCGAATTCCCTGCCGCCTGTTCTTGACAGGATGCTCCAGCCGTCTGCCTCATCATTGCTCAGGGCCATTGCCTGCTGTGTAGCATCGACCAAATACCATCGACCATGCTGCAAACTCAAGCGCATGGCGCTACCCAGCAGCGGTATTTGCGCGATGAAAGGATTTTGAGCCAAGGTGCTGGCGATTGTGTTGTGCATCCCGCCTATTGTTTGCAGGCCAGCTACGGCAGCGCAATGGGGTTCGATGGCGTCTTGCTCCTTGATCAAGACGCGGATAGGCGTCACTGACGGGAAAAATGCAAGTTCACCGTCGAGCGTTGTACCTGCGACGAGCAGATGGGCCGGCAACTGGTTGCCAGCATAAAAATTGAGATTCAATCCAAATCTCTGGCTATGAACACCATACAACCAAATGCGCTCGGTCACCAGATTCCCCTCGTCCTCCTGGGTTTTGGAGAGGATGCGCCAGTGATCTTGCTGGCCAGCGCCTGCCAATACTTCTTCCTTGGAGATGGTCCACCCGACGAGGGTCTTCAACTCCTGCTGCCAGTCTGCGGGCAGGCTGTCGAGGCGTGAATAGGCATCGGTCAACAAATAGAGTTTGGAGAGGTGGCCCAACAATCCCTTTTGCCAACCGTCCTTGTAGAAGTTCAGCTTTTGGAGCTTGCGCAATTGTGTGGCCAGGCCGCCGGCTTGGGCATCGACCATGCGGGCAGTGATGTTTTGGCTGAATTGATAGGCATTTTGCGGAATATCGCTGATGCCTGTGCGCATGATGTCCTTGAGCCAAAGGCGCAATTCCTCGATGCCTGCATCCACCTTTTTTTCGCGAGACTCGATGCGCTTTTGCTGCGCCTTTTCATCGACGGGCTTGGCTTCCTTGACTTCTTTGGCCTCGGCTTTGGCAACCCGTTTTCCGAGCCACTCCTCCACCGATGGCGCTAGCTGAGCTTCTTGGGAAAATGCGCTGGCGCTGCTGGCGTAGAGCAATAGCAGCCCGAGTCCATGCTTGCAGGGAAACTTGCGGCTTGGACAGCTGCACTTGAAGGCCATATTGGCGAGATCGACCATGGTTTTGTAGGGCGAGCTGCCGCTGCCCTGGCAGTCGCCCCAGAGCGCGAGGGGATGCGCGTGCCGCTGCACCCACTTGCTGGTGGTCGCCAACTGCTGCCCAGCCTTGGCCGAGGCATCGTCGGGGGCCAATTGAATGATTTGGTCTCGTGTCAGTTGCATACGTTAGGGCCAGCCTAGGGCGGCTTGGCAAGTCTGAGACGATATTCGGCAGCAGGTCGCATTTGGGCAAATGGAATCTTTCCACACTTTTGGCAAAGGTGAGGAAAAGGCCGGGATCAGCACTTCCAAAGTTTCTGTACAACCACTTTATTGATTATCAGCCAATAAAATGGTCGAGAATAGTAAAGTTGATTCGGCACTGTAACACTAGAGAAAAATCGCCTCCCAATTGAAGCCCCCTTTTCCTTCAAATCTTCTGCCGCAAAGTCATTCCAAACGCCTGAAGGCAGACATCCAGATTCAATCTCTTCAATAAAATTGTTGCCTCAGCCAGAAAATCACATTCAATTGCAATGAAATACGTTTATTTTATTCAACAAACATTTCATTATCATGCAAAAATGAGTAACTTAAATTTATTGCTCAAGCAGTCATTGGCATTAACGTCATTTCATACACTGGCTTGCTTGACGCGTTTGCCTTGCAGAAATGCCCACAGGACGGCGTACCGAAGCTAGGGTTGCATGTTCAAAATTGCGATTCCGCGCCTCCAAACTGATGCTCGATGCCACCAATTTTGAAAGAAACACCATGATTGATCTGCATAGACGACATCGATTTCCAAGTGCCTGGCTGCCAAACCTTGAGTCCGAAATTTTGCTGGATAAGGCTCGTGGCTGCTATCGGAAATTGAAGTGCTGCATCTCGCCTTGAATCCCCAAATTTCTCTACTTGAAAGACATTTTACCCGATTTATCAATATCCACACTAAATCCTAAATTGCTATGAAAGCATTGATCATTTTCCCAACGCTGATGACTTTTTTCACCTTGCTGTTGTCTTCGGGAACCTTTGCCCAGACTTCATGTACCACTTGTACTACCACCAATTGCTCCAAGGTCTCATTTGTTGCAACCTGCAATGGCAGTACGGTCTATACAAATAATAACATTCCTTGGGTAGCAGGGATGAATGTCACTGTCGGCTTGAGCAGCGCCAACGGTTGTGGCAGTGCGCTTACCGTTACTACATCTCAATTTCCACCCTACGGAAGTTTCGTCACCGCAATTAATGGTATTGCTGCCCCTGCTAATCAATACTGGGGATTATACATCAACGGAACGCTAGCCAGCTATGGTATCGATTTTCAGCAAGTCAATGCAGGTGACGCGATTAGTTTCAGTTGCACCCCTTATGGATCTCTCACAAATGCGACTTTGGCTAGCCCCAAGGCTTCGAAATCAAAATCCAAAAAATCTCCTGCAATCTCCCATCAAGTATTGTTCTTCAATTCCCAGGAAAGTCTCAGGAAGTAAACTCGGAAATGGCGGCTTTTCAATCAAAATCGTGCGCTCTTTGGATCAAAATCATGATCGATTGTTGCCGCAGCCAATTCCTGCTCGTCAATTCTTGACCACGGGCCGCGACAAGGTGCCGTTCGCGTGCTGCACACGCAAGATGTAGTTGCCGGCGGGGAGATCGCTCATGTCGAATGCCATTTGGTGCAGGCCCATGACTTGGAATCCAGTAGGAATTGCGCGCACTTGGCGGCCACTCAGGTCGTAGAGGCCGACGGTGGCCGTGCCTGATTCAGGCAGGTCGTATGTAAATTGGATGCGCTCGGATGTAGGATTGGGCCAGACATGCAGGCCATTTTGGATCGCGAGCGCCTCCTCTGCCTCCAGCACAAAGCTCAAATCAGGCTTGGGTAGGCGCACTGTCGTGTACAAGCGGTACTCGCCAGCGCCGAGGGTATAAGACATGGCGGTATTGGTGACATCGAGGCTGTCGCCACTCCACAATTCATACCACCAGCCGCCATGCTGAAAGTCGGCGTTGAAGGTGGTCGTGGTCACATTGAAATTGCCAAAGACGGCCACGTCCATGGAGGGGTGGTTGAGGTAGTTGCGTTTCACGCCGCCACCGAGATCGTTGCTGTAATTGGTGGTATTGAAGGCTTGTTGGGTGGTTTTGAGATCGATGAGCGCTGCCCAAACCTTGTAAAGGCGCTGCCGCGCAGCCTCGTTCATGTATTCCCAATGCGGCGGCTTGTTGCAGACGCGACAGGGATCATCGATGGAAATGTCATAGCCACGCTCGCCAAATTGCCAGATCATCTTGGGACCAGGAATCGTGAAAAAGAGATTCCCCGCCAATTCCATGCGGCCCAGGGCTGTCTCCAGTACGCGCACGTTGTAACCGCCATTGCTATTGCCGTAGTTCAAATTTTTGAACATGAGGCGCTCCTCGTCATGGCTTTCCATGAATCCTATGACTTTGGGTGAATTCCAGCCGCGACGCTGATAGTCGATCCACTCAAAATTGGAGTTGGAAATGTACCCCATGGTGGCTTCGTTGTAAGTGGAATTGTGGTTGCCCCAGAGCATGAAACCCATGTTGTGCAAGGCTGTTTCCTCAGAATTCTCTGAAAAATGCTCCAAGATCAAATAGGCATCAGGCACAGTCATGCGCAAGGAGTCCTTGTAGTCGTCCCAAATATCAATGCGGCTTTGGTCAAACTGGCCCCAAAGGCCCACATTGCTTCCGCTATTGGTCTGCGTGAATCCTTTGGAAAGGTCAAATCTAAAGCCGTCTATTTTGAAATCGGTGAGCCAGTAGCGCATCGTGCGGGTAAACACCCGCTTGGTCCACGGCGACTCATGGTTGAAATCATACCCGACATTGAAGGGGTGGCGGGCGTCGGGATTGAGCCAAGGATTGTCTGCCCGAGGCTTAAAGTTTTGCTGGTCCCAGTAGAGCTGACAGAGAGGACTTTGGGAGAATGCGTGATTGAAGGCAACGTCCAGGATCACAGCGATGCCACGTTGGTGGCAGGCGTCGATGAGTGCTTTCAACTGCTCTGCGGGACCGTAGTACTTGTCCAAGGCCATATGAAACGAGGGATTGTAGCCCCAGCTTTCATTGCCCTCAAACTCATTGATCGGCATGAACTCGATGGCATTGATACCCAGCCTTTGCAGATAGTCGAGCGTGTCGAGCATCGTGGCGTAATCATGCGCCGCGATGAAGTCGCGCACCAAGAGCTCATAGACCACCAATTTCTCAGCGGCAGGCTTGGTGAAATTGGGGACTTGCCATGTATAGGCGCTGCCATCGGCATCGAGCACCGAGACGATGCTCGTGGTCTTACCGGTAGGGTAAGCTGGCATATTTGGATAGACCGCTGCGGTCACCCATTGATCGTTGGAGGGATCAAGTACCAGCTCAGAAAAGGGGTCAGCAACCTTCAGGTTGCCATCCACGAGGTATTGATAGGTCATCACCTGACCAGGTGCGACGGTAATATTGCGCCAGAAGGTATTGCCATCGGGCGTTTTTTTCATGAAGTATGCCGTGTCTGCAACATAATTGTTGTTGTCGCAGAGGATGTACACGCCGGTCTTTCCTGGCGCATCGAGTGTGAGGCGCATCATGGTAGTGTTCACACGGGTGAGGCCGCGCAGGGTCCCTGCTGGCAAGGCGGCTACAGAAATCGGTGGACTCACCACATAATAAAATGTATCGAGTGCCGTGGTGACGCCATCGTAGGCTGAGACGACCACACGGTGGTTACCGGCTGCGCCAGCAAACATCATGTGTGTAAATGATGTTCCCGACGTGGTATAGACTTGGGTCCCATTGTCGGTGAGGGTGAGTGTGGCCGTAGCTGACGCGGTGGCTGCTGTATTGATCGGGGCGCCTTGCGAGGCGACAAATGAATTTGTAGCGGGCAATGTGAAGGCGACATTGAGCAGGTTGTTTTGTGAGACATTGTAAAAAATGTCGGAACCATCGCTGTTGCGACCGACGGTGGCTCCCGAGGCATTCCTGAACACGAAGGCCATCTTGAGGATGGTTTCACCATTGGGCACCCCGTAGAAATTGCGCATGTGGTATTTCATTCGCCAGCGGTTGTTGCCGAGACTGGTCATGAGTACACGTGGATCGGCGGTGCCCCAATTGCCTTGCACATAGAGCCACGATGTGCCCGTCGCGCTCAGGTTGGTGACGACCCCAGTGTGTGCATAGATGGGGCCAGGATTGTTGATGAGTGCTGCATTCCCCAATGAAGCGTCAAAAATGATCTCGACCGAGTCGCTCGCGAGCGGGAAAGCAGGCGTGCAGGAGACGACCTGCGCATAAACGTGCGTCATCAAACACAAGAGCAAAGCGACAAAAAGAGTAATGAATTTTTTCATAGCACGGATTCGTAACAACCTGACTAAGTGTTAAGACAACACTAAGTACGGCTATTTTTGCGGGAACACAAGAGGTTCCAAAAAATAGATGCCGCTGCTGAGCACAAAAGCTCGGTAGCGGCATCCATTGGAAGGGGACTCGGTTTCAGGTCACCATATCACGACACGCAGACTGTCTGGACGCCACATCGCATCGCCTTCTTTGATGCCAAACGCGGCGTAAAACTCGGGCATATTGCTGAGTGGGCCGATCACGCGCTGCTTGGCGGGTGAGTGTACATCGCTCCGCACTTTGTTGGCGATCGATTCGGGGCGCTCGTTGATCATCCATGCGAGGGCATATCCTAGGAAAAATCGCTGGTCAGGGCCGAGACCGGCGATTTTTTGGCCGCTTTTGTATTGCTCCGTGCGCTTGAAGGCTTCATATCCCATGATGATGCCGCCAAGGTCGGCGATGTTTTCTCCCTGCGTGTTTTCTCCATTCACATGCAAGGTATCGACGGCGACATACGCGTCAAATTGGGCGACGATCATCTTGGTCTTGGCAAAAAACTTGGCGTTGTCTTCCTTGGTCCACCAATCGCTCAGGTTCCCATACTTGTCATACTTGCTTCCTTGATCGTCAAATCCATGGGTGATCTCATGCCCAAATGTGGAGCCACCGATGATCGAATAGAGGATCGCATCGTCGGCCAATTTCCCTTCATAGCCCGGCACCATGATATTGCAACCCGGCACCACGATCTCGTTGTTGCTAGGGCTGTAGTAGGCATTGTAATATTGTGGTTGCATATTCCATTCAGACCGATCGACGGGCTTGCCATATTTCTGGATCATGAAATGGTATTGCCAGACATTGGCATTGAGGTTGCTTGCGGCAAACGAGCCACGGTTGATTTCCATACTGCTCAGATCTTTCCATTTGTCGGGGTAGCCGACCTTCATGACGATCCCTGCCAATTTCTCGAGTGCCTTGGTCTTGGTCTCACTGCTCATCCATTCCAGTTTCTGGATGCGTTCGGCATAGACGTCTTTGATGGCGTTTCCGATTTCGAGGAGTTTTTCTTTGGTGCCTTTTGGGAGGTACTCATCGACATAGACCTGCCCGACCAACTCTCCAAGGGCATCGTCGATGCGTGCCACAACCCGTTTCCAGCGTGGTTTGGCTACTTTCACGCCATTGAGCGCGGTGCTGTAAAATGCGAAAGATTCGCTAAATGTCTTGTCGTCTAGGTAGGCGGCATAGCTGGAGATGAGCTGGAATTTGAGGTAGTTTTTCCAGTCGTCAAGGCTCGTCGTCTTGAGCATGCCGTTGATGGCCGAGAGGAATTCTGGCTGTCCAACCACGACACTATCTACAGCTGGCAAGCCTGTGGCCGTAGTGAATGTATCCCAGTTGAAGAGCGGCATGCGCTCGCCGAGTTGCTTGAAAGTGAGCTTATTGTAGTTCTTGACGGGGTCACGGGTGTCTTCGATCTTGCGCGAAGCCTTGGCAATGGCCGTCTCCAAAGCAAGATTTTGCTTGCCTGCTGCGGTCGCCTTGGCAGCGTCATAACCCATGATCTCAAACATTTTTCCTGAGAATTCCACAAATGCATTGCGGATGCTGTCCAACTCAGGATCGAAATAATACTCGCGATCAGGGAGGCTGAGCCCACCTTGGTAAATGTACACAGCGTGCTTGGCGCTGTTGCGATCGTCTTGTGTGACAAAAAAGGAAAAGACCGACCCACTGCCGATTTCGTGCAGACGACCCAAGGCACGAGCCATGTCGTCGAGGTTTTGAATCGCGTCGATCTTGGCAAGCTCGGGTTGAATGCCGGAAATGCCTTGCGCATTGAGGGCTACACTGTCCATGCCAGCGAGATAGAAGTCGCCGATCTTTTGTTTGTTGCTGCCTTTTTCGGCCTTGGCCTCAGCCGATTTCTTGCAGATGTCAAGCACCTGAGCTGCGATCGTATCTTCGATCATGCGCCATAGACCTGCTGTGCGCTCTGCGGGCTTGATCGGGTTTTCCTTGAACCACTTCCCATTTGCATAGAGGAAAAAGTCGTCGCCTGGCTGAACCGTGCTGTCGATGTGCGCTGCCAACGCATCAACCGTTTCAATGGCTGGCGTCGGTGTGGTAGCATTCTCCTTGGGGCTACAAGCTGCAAACAGGAGTCCAATGACTGCGGCCAAGAGTAGGTAATAGCTTTTTCTCATCGTGCTTTTTTGAAATTTAGGGAGTAAAGGTAATGATTTTGCGATGTAAAGCTGACTGGCAAATGTCGGATGGTTACCCAAACGGTGAGCAATGAAATCGATGATCCAGCAGATAAAAGGAAAAACCCTTCTTCCAATTTCCAAGCACTACAAGGGTATTTCGTCGGCCGATGCAGACCTATTCAGCCTTTTGCACATGCCTTTTCACCCAAGCAGCGCGTTGCTTGGGGTGCATGAATGTCCAGGCGACAATGCGACTCGCCTTTTGGCCTTGTTGCATGTCGATGGTCTTGACCTGGTAGGGCTGCAAGGTTTCGAGGGCCTTGTAAATCGGCTTGAGGTTCTCGGCATTGGAGACGATGGTCGTGAACCAAATGCATTGGCGACCATAGGCTGCGCTTTGGTGAACCATGCGCTTGATGAAGGCGAGCTCTCCCCCATCGACATAAAGCTCGGCGCTGTGCCCCCCAAAGTTGCGGGCAGCAGCAACCTCCTTGGGCAAACCTAGGCTGCGCAGCTTGCGTGCCGTCTGATTGTCGGCCGCTGCCTTGGAAGCATGAAATGGTGGATTGCACATCACAAGGTCAAAGCGCTCATTTTGTACCCAAATGCCATGAAAGATGCTGGTCGGCGTGGTCTGCCGACGAATCTCCACCTGCCCCTTGAGGCTGGGATTAAAACCCACAAGGTTTTGTGCCGTGGTCACCGAGACAGCGTCGATGTCGATCCCGACAAACGACCAACCATAACTCGCGCTGCCAATGATGGGATAAATACAATTTGCGCCGACACCGATGTCGAGGACGCGCACCTGCTTGCCGGTGGGCACAACACCTTTGCTACCTTCTGAAAGCAAGTCGGCCGCATAATGGATATAGTCAGCCCGACCAGGCACAGGTGGGCACAAATACCCCTGCGGAATATCCCATAGCTGAATGCCGTAGTAGCAAATCAGCAATGCACGGTTGAGCGCCTTGACAGCGACGGGGTCTGCAAAATCGATCGTAGGATCGCCCACTGGGCTTTTTTTGAGAAAAGTCTCGAGCTCAGGGCTAGCTTTCAGCAATGCCTTGAAGTCGTAGCGGCCGCGATGGAGGTTGCGCGGATGTAAATCAGGTTTTTCTGATGCAGATGTGGGACGCTCGGGATTCATATTGGGCGCAAGTTAGTTGGAATTTTGGTCGGTGCAGAGATGCGTAGCATTTGGACCAAAGACAAACAGCGATATTCAATCTAAGTGGCCATAATCATTCGTCAGCCATACACCTTCCCGATGGCCGAGGCGCTGTGGCGCACACGGCAACAAATCTCTGAGGCGCGCCAACCAACAAGTTGCTCAAGGATCAGTCCGCCATTTCATCCCACAACTCGTAGCTAGTGCTTCTGCCTCCCCCCACTTCCTTGCGCAAGATTTCCTTGTCCACAAGGTCTTGGATGTCGCGCAAGGCGGTATCCTGTGAGCATTTGGATATCTTGGCCCACTTGGAGGTGTTCAGTTTGCCGACAAACCCATCCATAAGCTTGGTGAGCATGCGCTGCTGCCGATCATTGAGACTTGCGGTAGATTGCTTTGCCAAGAAACGGTGTTTCTTGACTGCGCGCCCTAGTGTCTCATCTGTGTCGGTCAAGGCATCTGACAAGCAGTTCAAAAACCACGTCAACCAGTCCGTCACATTGAGATCGCCTTTTTGCGTCCATTCCAAGATGTCATAATATGCATTGCGACTTGCCCTGATGCGTGATGACATGCTGTAAAAACGCTGGCTGCTCCCATCGGCGCGGGCAAGCAGCCCATCGGCGACGGCGCGCGCGATCCTGCCATTGCCATCGTCAAATGGATGGATCGTCAAAAACCACAAATGGGCGACACCAGCCTTCAAAACGGGGTCGAGGCCGTCATCATCATTGACCCACGCCAAAAAGGCAGCCATTTCAACGGGTATTTTTGCGGAGTCAGGTGCCTGAAAGTGCACGGTCTCTCGGCCCATCGGGCCAGAAACCACCTGCATAGGCCCGGTCGAGTCATCTCGCCAATTGCCCACGACGATTTTGTAGAGCCCGCTCCTACCCGATGGAAATAGCGCATTGTGCCATCCAAACAGCCGATCGGCAGTCAGCGGCCTGTCGTAATGCTGTGTTGCATCGAGCATCATCTCCACGACGCCATCGACATCTCTGTCGGAGGCGACGGCACCCGAGATATCCATGCCGAGCCGTCGCGCTACCGAAGAGCGCACTTGCAGCGGATCTAAAACCTCGCCTTCGATTTCACTGGATTTGACGACGTCCAGGGTGAGGGTTTCTAGGCTGGCTTCATTTCTCAGGTCAAAGCCCATGGCCTCCATTTTCCCGATCATTTTCCCTTGCAGGTGCCTGACGTTGGCGATCAAGGGGAGCAATGCTTGATCATCCCAAGTAAATTGGGGCCAATCTTGGCGTTGGTGGATATATGGTCCTCTCCTCCTTCTCATACCCAAAGGTATGCCTTTTCTTCCGGTGAAAAAATTATTCACCGCATTTTTTGCGGTGATTAGCCCATTATTCGCCGCAAAGGCAAATTATTCACCGCATTTTTTGCGGTGATTAGTCCATTATTCGCCGCAAAGGCAAATTAATCACCGCATTTTTTGCGGTGATTAGCCCATTATTCGCCGCAAATGCAAATTAATCACCGCATTTTTTGCGGTGATTAGACCCCTATTCGCCGCATACGCCTTCCAGGACATTCAATTTTCAATTGACTGTCAATACATTAAAAATATTTTTCATGTATCAAACCTTGTTGCGGCGAATACAGCTTTATTCACCGCATGGAATGTCCGATCTGGCAACAAGATTTGGCGATGGACGACATATTCATCGCATGGAGGAGATTCGCATGACCTGCCTTCAAAAGGGAAGGTGCAATCCGGGAGGTTGGCCCATCTTTCAACCAGATATGATCGTTTGAGGGCATCTCTAAAAACCCATGATGATGAGTTTTTAGAGATGCCCTTTATTCAATGTCGCCAGCCTCCATGGCTTCCCATTTTTCGTCGTCAAAATCTTGCTCAAATTCCGCAATCCCTTCAAAGCCCAAGATGTCCAGCTGTACAAAATAGGGCGCGTAATCAAAGTCGTCTTCCTCCCAGGGTTCCAAGTTCCAAATAGAAGTCGCCATCCATTGGAGCCATCTTGGCGGAGGTGGATACTTTCTGAAATATGTGATGCGATCCTTTTCAGTCGGCAATGTCTTGCCACACCAATCCCTGAAAACCATCAAAAAACCTTCGCCACCGCCCATACGCCACTGTATGCTCAGCGGATGAGAATTGGGTGCATAAACCCACGGCGGTGGCACGTCGCCATACAAGCCCAAGTAGCGTTGGGTTTCTGATATGATCCATTGCTGTTCGAGATCCTCATTCATATCGTTACACTATACAATGCACATTTCATTTCAACAAACCCAATATCGACATAGTATTTCAAACTTGGCCGATGAGCGCTTGATCCTGCCAGCAAATCAATACCCACATAGACCACGATCATCGAAACTGGTGCACGGCTAGGGACGACCTGGGTCGTCTGTTTGACAAATACGCATTTCCCTTTGCACATCCCTTTGATCGCGCTGCATTAGATTGAAAATCAACTATATTTGAATGTAAGGTGCATTCACTTTTCATTAAATCAAAGAGCATGAAAAATACACTACTCCTAATCACATTTGCCAGCCTATTCAGTTGGGGGGCTGCGCAATCTCAGC
Organism: Bacteroidota bacterium; assembly: GCA_031415375.1. GTDB lineage: Bacteria > Bacteroidota > Bacteroidia > J057 > JADKCL01 > JADKCL01. The sequence continues at coordinate 17,412 of JANORP010000153.1, forward strand.
GCTTGGTTTTGGTCGAGGAATTCACGCAAGCTTCTTGCGGGCCCTGCGCTTCCCAAAATCCAGCCTTCAATGCGCTTTTGGGCACCAATACTTCCAAGGCAGTCTCCTTGAAGTATCAGGTCAACTGGCCGGGTACAGACGTGATGAATCAGCAGAATCCATCGCAAGTGGCTACACGCGTCGCCTATTACGCTGTCAATGGTGTACCTGACGCCTACCTCGACGGTACAGTATATGGCGGGTCACCCTCGGGCGTTACGCAGTCGATGATCGACAATCAGTACGCTGTTTCCTCCCCATTCACGATCGTGCTCACCCACTGGTTCAATGCTGCCGATGATTCGATCTTCATGAACTGCGTGGTCACAGCCACGCAGGCCACCACAATGGCGATGCCCAGGTTGCGCGTCGCCATGATCGAAAAAATCATTGATTTCACAGGGCAACCTGCTCCCGGCACCAATGGGGAAATGGTGTTTGAGAATGTGATGCGCAAGATGTATCCCAACACAAAAGGAACAGAACTTGCAGGTACTTGGACCGTAGGACAATCCAAAACGGTGAGCTTCAAGGCTGTAATTCCAGCCTATATCTACAGCAAACCTGAGATCGGAGTGGTCGCTTGGATCCAAGACGATGGCGACAAGAATGTCAAGCAGGCTGGATTCAGCGAATTTGCAGGGACACCAAGCACCTTGGCACCCGTCTCCAATTTTTCAGGAGACGTTTTGGAACCTTGCGATGGCATCGTTCAGTTCACCGACGCATCCGCCTTGTTTCCCACATCTTGGTCTTGGGATTTTGGCGATGGCAGTACCTCCACGACACAAAACCCCAGCCACGCCTACCTCGCCAACGGCTCCTATACCGTGACCCTGAGCGTCACCAACGCCAATGGCACTCACCAATCCGTCAAGACCTCCTACATCCAAGTGACGCTCGCTGGTGCAGCACCGACCGGTGTCAATGACAATATTTGTGGCGCTGGTGTAGCCAATCTCTCAGCTACCCCCGTCAACGGCGGCACGATTACCTGGCATGATGCCATGGGCGCAGTCGTCGCTACCGGCAACACCTATGCACCGACCGTCACCGGCACGACCAACTTTTATGCCTCTGAGGCCACCGCGAATGCAGTCCTCACAACGGGAGCAGCCGACACGGCCATTGCAGCAGGAGCCTTTTTCACCAACAACAATACCCACGGCCTGTATTTTGATGTCACGATCCCCTGCGAGTTGCAAACCGTCGATGTATTCGCGGGTGCTGCTGGCAGCCGCACGATCGACGTGATCGACTCCTATAGCAATGTCGTGCATTCGGTGACCCGCAACTTACCTGCTGGATACAGCACGGTCAACCTCAACTTCGATTTTGCGGTCGGCCAAGGCTACCTGATCAAAATTTCCAGCCCCACCGTCAATTTATTTCGCAATGCTGGAGGTGCCTCATTCCCCTACACCACCAATGCCATCACGATCACCGGCAACACGGCGGGTGGAAATCCGACCTACTACTATTTTTTCTACAATTGGAAGGTGCAACAGCATCCCTGCATGAGCCCAGCTGCAACGGTCACTGCGCTTGATACCTGCGCCGTGAGTGCGTTGGATCAGCAGCTCCTTGCACAGACCATTCAGGTTTCCCCCAATCCTAGCCACGGTGAATTTGAGGTCGTCTTTGAGGCCAGCCGCAAAGACAACTACACAATTACCGTCACGAACACCCTCGGCCAATTGGTGTTTGCAGAGGCCCTTCAAGGGTTCAAGGGCACGTATTCAAACCAAATCGACCTGAGCGCATTTGGGCAAGGTGTTTATTTCCTTGCCATTGCAGACACGCGCAACCGCGTTGTGAAGAAGCTGGTCAAATACTGAGCTTGCCACAAGCTTGAGGAGAATGCAAAGGCCCTGATTTTTGGATCAGGGCCTTTGCTATTTGCTTCGAAAGCTTGTGTATCGTTATCTAGCAAAAAAAATCAGCTCCTAGCAATCACGACGCCTTGGGCAGCAGCCTGCTTCTGGATGATTTTGAAGACTTTTCCGCTGAAGGAATCCTCTTTACCAGCAGCTTTCTTTGCTTGTTGCAAAAAAACTTCTCGTGCCAGCAACAACCGTTTCATATTGGCGATATCGCCATCTCGCTTTGTGACGGTCTTTTGAATCTCGGCCTTCAAGGCCTCCTTGTCCAGCTGCTGCAATGCTTTGGGGAGCGAGCTGGGCGTGATCGCCTCCAGCTTCACCTTGCCGGTATTCAAGTCATTGATTAGTTCTTGGCTGCCATACCAGTTGTCTGCGCCGGAGCCGCTCATATTGAAGCTGGCCCTGTCTGAATTGGAACTTACGGAAGCTTCCTTGTAGAAGGCCAGGCTTTTGTCCTGCCGCTTCGTCATCTCAGATTGCTCGCTGGCTGTACCATAATAAATCTTGGAATGGTCGATGTTGTAGGAATAGACATTGATGCTGTCGTCAAAGGGCGTTGCGATCACCACGTCTCTTGCCTGTTGATCCAATTGCAGATACTCCCCTGCCGTAGCCTCGGCGATCGCCTTGAAATGGGCAATCGCCTCTTCACAACCGCTGCCAAGTTTGAGGGTATTGATGCGTATATGGGACTCCTTGGCGTTGCTACATGTGACGGGGTAGCGGTTGTCGTTTGCATAATCCATGTGGGGCGGGCAATCGCCCACGAGAAAAATCGTCTTGTACACATTTTGGCGATCGGACCAATTCATCCGGGTGACCGCCTCATGCAAGGCTTGATTGACGCTCTCAGGGGCATCGCCGCCACCTTCGGCTTGGATCTTCAACAATTCCGAATAGATGCCATCGATGTCCTTGGTGAGCGGATAGGTCTTGGTGACAAATGCGTCAAGACGATCCCGGTAAAATACCATCCCGAGCTTGATCTCGGGCGCAGGATTGGCTTGCGTGAGGCTCGTGACGATTTCCCAGATCTTTTCCTTGGCGGTTTGGATCAAACCACCCATACTGGAGGTTGCGTCGAGACAAAATACAATTTCGATCTGCGGGGCCAACGCGTTGGTGTCGGCCAAGGTGCTGGCCGAAATAGGCCATTTTGGCTTGGTTGCGGGCACCGCTGCAAGGGCGATGAGCGCTGTCACCAAAAAGCCACCGATCAAAGCGAGTCTATTGAGCTTTCTCATTTTCTAGTATCTATTGCTGGTAAGACGACGTGAGACTAGCCAATTCCAAATGGCCTGGCTAGAAGAATGAATCCATTCTCACTTCAATAGATGTCGGCAAAATCGATTTTGGTGTGTGCGGTATAAAAAGTTTATCCCACGCAGCAGTTTGGAAATTGATCAACCGAAGACGCATAGATTCCAACCCGTCATTCGCATAAATCAACTTACAGGAAGTGGCCAAGACCAAATGCGACCTACTACCTACCAACTGCTAACTGCTAACTGCCAACTGCCAACTATTACCTAACAACCCTAAACCCCTGATTGGAAAAGGATGCATCAACCCGCACATCGCCGATGTCGGCGTTGTTGAAATAATTGCAGGAGGCAAAACTGCACCACCACGAGCCACCGCGTGCGCAGGCGATGTCTTCTTTGGCAGCAAGAAAAGCTGGCTTGCCGGCGCAAAACTCGAAGACATTGCCATAGACGTCGTAGAGGCCAGCGCGATTGGGGGGATAACTCCCGACAGGGGAAGTGTACATCCACTGGTCTGCGGAATCGGGCTGCATGTGGTCTTTGCCATGCCAGATATTGCCGTATTGGGGCACTTTTGTGGGGATATTGCCCCAAAAATAGTGGCTGCGCGCGCCAGCACGTGCAGCGATCTCCCACTCATCGAGCGTGGGTAGGCGCACGCCAGCCCATGCACAATAGGCTTGCGCATCGAGGTAACTGATGCAGGTGACAGGATGATCCATCTTGTCGTCGATCCCGCCCCGCACCGTGCCATTGGGGTAGCGCCACCAAGCGGTACTGTCTTGAACCCAATGAAACTCGCCCAATCCGGGATAAAACACCATAGCATCGTGGCGTTTTTCGGCAATGGTCACATGCCCCGTGGCCGCGACAAATGCCTCAAATTGGCGATTGCTGATCTCGTGTACCGAGATTTCGTAAGCGGCGACCTCCACCGATCGCTTGGGATTCATCAGGTGATTGATTTCGCCGACGACATATTGGCCGCCGGCTATCTGGGCGTAGCCCGCTTGCGGACTTGTGGATGAGACGCATCCGTGAAGAATGGCCACAAGCAGCAGCAACGCAGACATTGCTCCAAGCTTGGTTGCCCGCTTCATCGCGCTGCAAAGGCTTGCGCAAAGCCGATGATGGCATCGGCATTTTGCTGAGAAAGGGAAGCCATGCCATGGGGATCGATCAGCATAGCTTTGAAGGGTTCACTTTTCAGCCAATCCCAATACATGCCCTTTTCCATGAGTTGCACCAGCGTGGTAAGGATCAAGTCATCTTTGATCGCTTGGCTTTGGTAGATGGCGACGAGCGGCCCCACAGCTGGAAAGATCTTGAATTCAGCAATGATGCGCAGCATCGGGATCGACACCGACTTGTTGGTGGTGAGGCATTCCAAGACAATTTTCTTGAGACCGATGGTGTCCTTGCGCAAGGCTTCCAGCTGACGCTCGCTCGGTTGGTCCCCACTGGCATCCTTGGGCAACTTGCGCGCAATTCCTTGGATTTGCCCCGCCCAGATGCCCGAGCCGACCTCGTCTTCTGACCAGCTTTCAGGATGCACGAGTTCATACGCCAAGTATTCACGCGCATTGAGACTTGTGAATAGCGCATCCTTGAGTTCGCCATGGAACGGTATGCCGTCTGCGCCTGTGAAATCCTTGAGACCTGCCATGCCATCACGGAGCCGTGGCGTACACAGCAGCTTTTGCTCTGCCGCCAAGGCATCCGCCCACATTTTTTCCAGCTTCTCCAATTCCCCTGCTGGCTTTTTAGGCGGCAATGTTGGATCGAATTCAGGTGTCGGCGCCACCTGCATACGGTTGGTGTCGGCTGGCAAGCTGTCTCTCAAAGGCCCCGCAACTGTAGCGCCATCGCGCTCGGCTGCTGTGCAACTTGCGGCAGCCAGGGGTAGGATCCCCAAGATGCTCCAGCGCAATATCAACCTTACAAGACGATCCGAAGCTGCCATTTGGGGTGTTTTTTATGCTGCAAGATCGGCTGTTTTGGCGAAGCTGTCTGACCAAATAACCCACAAGCTCTCACATGCATAGGTTCGATCGTCCAATCAGGAGGCCGCATAGTGCTGGGCGATGGCGATGATCGCTGCGACATTTTCTGCCGTCAGTGGTATCCAACCACGCATACCTCCATCAAATTGCTTGTTCACGTCGCTGTTTTTCCACTCCGCAAATTCATTGAGCTCCATCATCTCGATCAAGGCCGATAGGATCAAGTCGTCTTGGGTTTTTTGCGTGTTGTAGAGATCGATGAGCGGGGAGATTGCTGCCCGCACGTCGTATTCAGACACAGCGTGCAGCATGGGGAGCGACACGGCCTTGTTGGTGTGGATGCAATCCACGATGAGTGCCTTCACGTCGGCGATCTTGGCCTTGAATGCACTGATCTGCCGCTCGCTAGCATGATCGGTTTCAAAAGGCAGATAGGCCGAGATGCCTTGGATGAGACCTGCATCAAACATGAATTCAGCGCAATTTTGATCCCAACTTTCTGGATGAAAAATGGTGTAATAGAGCAGTTCTTTGGGCTTCATGGCCTTGAATTTTGCATCGTCGATGGCTCCCAAGACGATAATACCGTCTGCGTCTTCGGTTTCCTTGAGGACAGCGATATCCGCTTCCAATTGTTTGTTGCCGAGGAATTTTTGCTCTGCTTTGATGGCATCTTCCCAGGCCTTGCGCAGCGCCTTCTGATCGACATCTGACTTGGAGGCAGGTCGTGTCGGTTCCTCGGCATTGGGGTCCATGCCCTCCTCTACTGCTGCACCCACCGCCGTGGAGTCGATCTGCTCGGCCGCATTGGCGGTCTTATTTTCATTGTTGCAGGCCGCCAAGCTGGTCAGCACAAGCCCTGCCAATATTCCCTTGAAATATAGTTTCATGCCGCAATCTACAAAGGGATTCAGAACGAACAATGGCTGGTGCGCCATGGCATTCTTTCCATCGCGCACCATCCACTCCTGCCCACAGCGATCAATGCGCCACCACAACACGCTTACTCGTTTGCGCACTGCCTTGCGTGAACCTGAGCAAATACATGCCAGTAGGCAGATCACGCACATCGATCATGGTGCCAAGGCCCTGCGTTACCTTGGTCAAAAGCACCTTGCCCGCAAGGTCTAGCACTGCGACTTGGCCAGGCTTTGATTCCGTCCATTGCAGTGCCAGCACGTCATGCGTAGGATTGGGAAATGCATTCCACTGCAATACTGGATTTACTGCGTTTGCATTGGCCATCAATACACTGTCGGTAAAAATCACGCCTGTCGTGTCGCCACCGATGATCGAACCGACCAAGTCAAATGTGCCATGTACAAAAAACGACGCAAACTCGACATGTGTCACGCCAGATCCCTCCTTGAATACTGCCCTGATATGTTCAAAGTTGGAAGCGACACACGTATCGCCACCGATGCCTCGGTACAGCCAACCGACCGCGCCTGTTGTTTTACCCAAATGCAATTCAGTCTTGCCAGCATTGCGCTGATAAGTCATCGTGGTCCAGAGGCCGTCCCAAGCGAGATTGAGGCTGTCGGCTGCACTCGTGATGTTGTAAGTGGCCCATGGCGACGGCAATTGATAGGCGCTGAGTGAGCGCGGCGCACGCACCTGCTCATCGTGTGACTTGTGAACGATGTCGTTTGCGCGGTCCTGCAACATGAAGGTACCGCTAGCGGGAGCTGCATTGAGGTTTTGGAAGACCCCGCCCAAGTAGGACTCTTGTCGCACAAATCCTTGCCAATGCAAATGGCTCCCACCGATGACACGCTGATTGGTATCGACTTTGAAACGCACCCTAAAGACCTGACGGTCCTCGATGAGGTCGCCCATGCTGATTTCACTTTCAAAAAAGTATTCGTCGCCGACGTTGTAGGGAAAAAAGCCATCATAGCCGGGTAGCGTCTGCCCGATGGCATTTTCTTGGATGCCCGAGAGTGTAAACCGATTGCCACCGAGGGATGCGGGCCATTCCAAGATGCCATGGCTTTTGGAGAGCACAAGCGAATCGAGGGCCTGTGTGGTGAATACCTTGATGGAATCCAAGGCCAAGCCCAAAACCATGCCTTGATATGCCCGCGAAATGGTGGCGGTGAGTCCCGTGAGGCTGTCGATTGCAAAAAAAACGCCGACGCCCGCGCGGGTTTTCAAAGCAATATTGCCTGGATTCCTAAAATTGAAGGATCCATCGGTGCGTGCGGCAATCTCTCGGCCGCAAAACATCGGCTGGTTGCGTTGGTTCGTATCGACGCCAGACAGGGGCCTAAACCGACGTGCCACGCTAAACATAGAGTCTGCCGCCACTAGAGTCACATCGTCAAAATGGATACTTTGATCGGGAAGTGCCGTTGCAGTATCTGATTTGTAGTGGTAGGTACGTCCCGAGGTGAAGGCCGACCAATTTTGGCCAAAGGCAGCAATAGATGTCAAGCAAAGCAGCAAGCAAAGTGGGTAGATTTTTCTCACTGCACAATTTAACGATTTGCTCAGCAACAATCAAGTGCTACTTACATGGGCACAGCGCTGGTCAAAAATTGTCGAGCGTATCCCAAAGCCGCTGAAACTCGCGGGCATAGGCGGCGATCACCGGCATCTCGCTGGTGACGAGCACATTTTCGTGGTTGTAGATCGCTGCCGACCGCGTCCAATTGTAGCTGCCAGTGAGTACCGTCTTGCCATCTACCAAGGCAAACTTATGGTGCATATGGGCCTCTGTGCGATCGATCCGCACGACAATGCCAGCCTTCGCAAACCGTTCAATGTCAGAGCCAAGGTCCTGCAATTTTTCATTGTCGGTGATGATGCGCACTTGAACCCGGTTGCGGTGGCAGGCTACAATGGCATCTGAGATGCGGTCGTCGCTGATCGTGAAGACACAGATGTCCAGCATCTTGCGTGCTGAGGAGATCTGATTCACGATGGCATTCAAGCAAGCGTCCCCCGGGCTGAAATGCACCATGGTCCCCATGGTTTTCGGGGGCATCAAAATCTCCTCGGGCTTGCTTTTGACAGCCTCCCGCACGGGCTGCTGCGCCCTCACGCTTGCAGTTTGTGGTTTTTGAGGGGAGCGCTTGGTACTGCTACGCAGCCATCCAAAGCTCAGCAACCAGCGCAGCCATGCCATCGATGATTTTTGGGATTTTGAGGTGTTGGAAGGATTGGTCCTGCTGGCCATGGGCATAAGAGTTGATGTGAAAAAGAGCATCGGATGCAGGTTGGATGCGCGAAGCAGCTTCCTGATGCGGCGAAGATAGCGACTATCGCATCGCTACCAAATTGCGCAAAGCAATCAGCCTCCCTCTTGCGTTGCTGATAGGAAGCCTTGCCAAGCCCAAATCGAGATTCGCGTTTGGGGAACATCCTGTATTCTCGCCAAAATTCCCCAATTTAGCGGCCCACGCATGGAATGGTACCTCTACCTGCTCGCCCCATTGTTGGGCCTTGTGACCGGCATCATCAACACGATGGCTGGCAGTGGCAGCTTGCTCACCCTCCCCTTCTTCATGTTTACGGGACTGCCAGCCACGATCGCCAATGGCACCAATCGTGTGGGCATCGTCGGGCAATCGGCGATGACAGTGTTTGTGATGCGCCGCAACCTGCGTGCACAAGCTCCTTCGCCTTGGGTGCCTGTGATCCCTGCGGTGATCGGCGGCATCCTAGGTGCCTACACCGCCTCGATCATGCCCCCCGACGTGCTCAAGGGCATCATTGGTTTTGTACTGTTGCTGCTGTTGTTCCCGATCCTTACCAATTCAGAAAAATGGCTGCGCCATGAGACGCCCCACGAGGATTACTTGCGCAAGCCTTTGCTCATGGTCCTCATGGCTGTGATCGGTTTTTATGCGGGGTTCATCCAAGCTGGCTCAGGCATTTTCATGCTCACTGCCCTCGTCTTGGTCGGCGGTCGCCCACTCAAGCACGCCAATCTGCTCAAGAACCTCATCACACTCTGCATCAACATTCCAGCACTTGCTGTCTATCTGATCCAGGGGCAGGTGAGTTGGCCCATCGGGCTATTGGTATTGATTGGGCAGACGCTCGGTGGATGGATCGCCGCAAAATTCATCGGCAACAACCCCAAGGCCAATACCGTCACGCGCTACCTGCTCATATTCATGCTTGTGCTCAGCGCGACCAAAATGATCTATGATCTTTTTGCGTGATGCGCGCTACTTGCCGCCATTCATCTCCAACTCATCTAGCCCGAAGCTAGCACTCTCCTGCACGCCCGCATTTGCGTGGAGCAGATAACTTTGGAGGATGGCCTTGGCATCTGTGCGTCCACAGAGGCTCAGCATCGGTAGCGCACGTTGCAAGGATTCCACCTCCATTTTGGGCAATGCATCCACCAAAACCTGCCAAGCAAAAGCCGTCGCGTGATCGCCTTGGAAATACACTAAAGCCGTGTCGAGTGCCTCCAAGAGGGCATCTTGGACGTCAAGATCCGTCTCTTGGCAGGCAAAAGCCATCAGTTCATTGAGCACGACCTGCGTGTCGGGCCCATGCAATTGCTTGCGCATGTAACGCTCGAGCATAGCCTCAGCGGCTTCGAGGCGTGCCTCTGCGCTGGGGGTGTCTAGTTTTTTGAGGGCTGGGTGCATGTGGAGTGTGAGATTGGAGATGTGGTCTATTGGATATGAACAGACTTGATGTACATGGCTCGAAAGTAGGGATTTTTCAGGAAACCAAGGACAAAGCCGCTCAAAAACCTCAGAAGCGCCAAAAAAAGGCGCTTCTGAAAGCCAAATAAAGAACGTATCAAATATTTTGAGAAAGTTTAATTCATACATTGACGGCAATCCCCTCCTCCACGCTCACATTCGCACTTACGCTGCCCTTCCCTTCTGGCAAAAAGGCAAAGAACAGATCCTTCCACTTCCCGCTGCGTTGCAGGCGCAGGAGCTCGTGCAACTGCACCTTGCCGGTGATGTAGGCGTAGTCGCGGGCACGGAAGCTCTCCTCGATCTCGGTGAATTGGATTTCACTGAGGACAGAGGCGTCGGTATAGCGGAAGTAAACGCGTGCCTCGAAGTTGGCGGGCAATTGATTTTCAATGGGTTCGCGGAGCTTCCGGTATTCGTAACCGTAGCCGTAGCTCAATGCGCTCAGGTCGCTGAGCACTGCCGATCCGGTCGGGTGGCTACCCGCACCTTTGCCGAGCAGCATCTGGCCTTCGAGGAATTTGCCTTCCAAGACGACGGCATTGTATTCCTCCTCCACCGAATACAAACGATGCCCGACGGGTACAAATTGAGGAGCCACGATGGCTCTGATTTGATCATCCTCAGCCGATGCGCGCGCCACAAGTTTGAGTTTCCAACCGTTTTCCCTTGCAAACCGCAGCTCTGGATTGCCCAGATTGCTGATGCCAAATGTAGGAATCTCTTCGGGCGCAATGATGACCCCAAATGCATGGGCGATGAGGATCGACAATTTGTAGGCAGCGTCGATGCCTTCCAAATCCAAGCGTGGATCAGACTCCAAAAATCCTTCATCAAAGGCCAATTCTAGCGCATCTTGAAAGCTCAATCCGTCGCGGAAAACCTTGCTGAGCACGAAGTTGGAGCTGCCATTGAAGATGCCTTCGAGGCCACGCAAGAGATCGTTGTCATAATATTCTTCCAGATTGCGAATGATCGGAATCGATCCGCAGGCAGCAGCCTCGTAGAGGATCGGTAAATTGTATTGCTTTTGCTAGGCTACAAGCTCGGCGAAGTGCTCGGCGATGAGGCGTTTATTGGCGGTGATGACCGATTTTCCATTGGCGAGGGCAGCTTTGGTGATCTCAAAAGCTGCATCTGCATCGTCGGTCAGCTCCACCACGACATTGATCGTGGGGTCGAGAAAGATGCTGTTGCGGTCTGCAGAGATGGGCGCAGGCGCGGTGGGGCGTGCCTTTTGTGCATCACGCACGACAATCTGCTTGATTTCAGCGCTGATGCCGCGGCTTTGTTCCAAGGCCGCCACAAATCCTTGCGCAACCGTACCGAAACCAAAAATACCTATTGTTAAATGTTTTCTGGACATTGTATTTGAGAATTGAAAATTGAGGAATGGAATGTGAATGAATACTTGCGTTGAATCGTCCAATTTGGAAATTACACGACTGCCAATAGCTCACGACCAACTGCTATTTGATCAAAGGCTTGTGCGAGATCTGCGATGAGGTCATGGGCATTTTCAATGCCACAGCTGAGGCGCACGAGGCTGTCTTTCACACCTGCAGCGTGGCGCTTCTCAACGGGGACACTCGCATGGGTCATTTTTGCAGGGTGACAGAGTAGGCTTTTCACGCCGCCGAGGCTCTCGGCGAGCTTGAAGAGCTTGGTTTTTGTCACGAATGCAATCGCTGTTTCTTGGCGATCGTCGTGGAAACTCAAGCTCAGCACACCGCCAAATAGGCTTTGCTGCTTGGCTGCGATATCATGGTTGAGGTGGGACTCCAGTCCAGGATAATGTACTTTGGCGACTGCTGGATGGTTTTCAAGCCATTCGGCGACAGCTTGCGCATTGCGGCTTTGTTTCTCGATGCGCAGGCTCAGCGTCTCGATTCCTCTGATGCACAGCCAGCTGTCAAAGGGGCCCAAAATGGCTCCGGAGGCATTTTGGATGTACTTGATCTGTGCCGCAATATCGGGGTCTTTGGCGACTACGAGACCTGCGACAAGGTCGCTGTGCCCTGCGAGATATTTGGTCGCGCTGTGTACCACAATATCGGCACCCAGTAAGAGTGGCTGTTGCAAGGCAGGCGAGGCAAAGGTATTATCGACCACCAGCAAGGCACCATAAGCGTGGGCAATCTGAGCGATTTCCTCAATGTCACTAACTTTCAAAGTCGGATTGGTCGGGGTTTCCAGCCATACAAACTTGGTCTTGTCGCTGATATGTGCGGCCACATTTTGTGCATCTGTGGTGTCGATGTACTTGATCGTGATGCCCAAGCGGCTGTAAATGCCAGTGAAGATGCGGTAGGTGCCACCATAGATGTCATCGACCGCAAGTACCTCGTCGCCAGCACTTAGTAATTTTATCACGGCATCGATTGCGGCGAGGCCGCTACCGAAGGCGTACCCTGCAACGCCGCCTTCCAACTCGGCAATGAGGTCTTCTAGAACCCTGCGCGTCGGGTTGCCTGTACGGCCATAATCGTAGCCTTGGTTCACGCCCGGTGCCTCTTGCACAAACGTAGAGGTCTGATAGATCGGTACTGAAATTGCGCCAGTGAGCGGATCTACGGGAACAGAATGGATAACTTTGGTTTCGAAATACATAATTCAATGAGCAATTAGAAATGAGGAATTGGAAATTGGATTTGGGAAATGATAGCAATAGAATTCCTAGCATCGACCAAATCGTCATTGCTAATTTCAAATTGCTAACTTCTCATCCTCAGCTACCTAAACATTCACTTAGATTTTCCGCAAAAACAAAAAATCCCTTCTGGCATTCAGAAGAGATTCAGCGTTTTCGCATATTGGCTTTTATGACCAACTTATCTCTCTCCGATGGTAAACCATTAGAGTAGGATTTGGCACCTTGCATATTTTCCTGGAGCAGTTTCATGCAGGAAGCGTAGGTTGCCAAGGTTTCATAGGGCCTATTCCCTCCACCTTTCTTGATAGGATAGCTTTTAAAAGAACTGACGCAAAGATAGTGGACTCAAACCCAACTTTCCAAAATTTTATTCTGAATAATCTAGCAAATATTTCCGCGATCAGTATCATATTCCGTAAAATCAACAAAATAAGCTCACATATTCCGTGAATCACCCTTGTCAATTGTTCAATATTTCACAAAACAGCTCAAAAAAATATTTCATCGGCGCCACCCACGGCTTTGTGCAGCCTCGAAAAGGTAGCAGGGAGGTATCACTTCTGATCATCAGTCCACGCTGAACGGCTTATCAATTGCGATCTGAAAACTGAATGCTGCACAATTTTTAGGGAATTTAGCATCTATCATCTTTGAAATGGCACCTATAATGCAAAGCGGCTGCCCCTTACGAGGCAGCCGCTTTTCATCTTCTACAACAATCGTTGCCGATTATTGGCGCATGATACGTGCAGTCAAGTTGTTCACGTTTACCATGTACACGCCAGCAGACACGTTGGACAAGTCCAACTTGATGTTTGCGACGCCGCCGGCGATCGTCACCTCATCCGTGAGGATGACCTTGCCATAGTGGTCGGTCACTGTCATTGGATAGGTGAAATCTTGGCTACAGTTTTGGCAATTGATCTCGATATCCACCAAACCAGAGGTCGGGTTTGGATATGCAATGATCGACAAAGCTGGCTCGTCGCTAGCTTCGGCTTCATCGCCAGCGCCAGGATCAGCCATTTTGCTATTGCAGTTGCTACGGCGCTCGACACGCACACGGAAGGTGCAGCTTCTGGTGTTGCCACAGCCATCGTTGGCAGTTGCTGTGACATAGGTGTTACCGATTGCAAACAATGAGCCAGAGGCCTTTGTGGTCGTAATCGTTGGGACACCACAGTTGTCGGTAGCCGTCACGTTGTAAGACACCACACGGCCTGTGTTGTTGCTGTTGGGCACACAGACGGTGATGTTGTTGGGGCAATTGATGTTTGGCCTTGTGTTGTCGGTGACCGTGATGGTCTGCGACTGGGACAAGGAGTTGCCAAAAGCATCGGTTGCAGTCCAAGTGCGCACGATCGAGTAGCAGCCTGGGCCAGCACCTGGTGTGGTCACTTGGTTGAAAGCCACTGTTGGGCATGGGCCACAGAGGCTGGTAGCGTAAACGCCGCAACTGTTGGTCACGCAATAGGTTGGGCAGCCTGAGCCATTTGAACCATGGTTACCGCTGTAGGAGCCATGACCGCCATTGTTGCAACCATGGTGGCCGTATCCAGAGCCTGAACCGCTCGTGCAGGGTACGACAATCCCATTGTAGCCGTGATAGTTGCCGCCTGAGCCGCTACCGCTGCCTTGTGCATAGTTGCACACGTGGCTGCCGCTACCTGAACCGCTACCTGAACCGTGGCCTGAGCCGTGGCCTGAGCCTGAGCCTGAGCCTGAGCCGTGACCATAGGAACCGTGATTGCCATTGTTACAGCCATGGTGACCAGGACCGCTACCTGAACCACCGTTGCCTACCGTCGGGCAAGCTACGATGCTAGGTGCTGAAGGCACGTTGCTACATGATGCAGAAGTGTTGCATGGCACACCCCAGAGCGTGAGGATACCTGCGCCACCATTTACATGCACGTTGAAGCTGCATGAACCAGTGTTGCCATTCTCGTCGGTCGCAATTGCGGTCACCGTGTGGTCACCTGTGTAGAACACGCTGCCTGAGACAGGCGACACAGAGGTGATCGAGGAGAGACAATTGTCGGTAGAAGTGACGGTGTAGCTCACAGTCGTCTGGCACTGACCTTGTGGGGCTGTCACAGTGA
>JANORP010000154.1:0-16333 GCA_031415375.1 Bacteroidota bacterium
GGTGTGCCTGATGGCCAATGCGGGCGAAATTTCTACAAAAAATGTTTTTTCAGATGCGATCTTGATATTGGCTAGCACCAATTTTCATGCGATCACCTTGGCTGCAATCATAGCTTGGTTGCCTGCTGCCATCCTGCTACCTTGGTTATTCGAAAAACTTTTAATAGAGGACAGCACATCCATTTGCTGGAGATCCTCGGGTAGAAGTCTGCATATCCAAGTCGCCCATCTGGTTAAGATTCCTAAGCCACTCCTTCCCCCCAAATACTGCCACTCGTCGAGCAGCAGCAGAGGTTCGTCGAATGCTGGTAGAAACGGTGCCCGACCTTGCGTAAAGTCTTTGCAAAACTGTATATTTGCATCCTTAAATTGCATCATCCTTCACTTGAAATAAGTACAAAAATGGGAGTTTTTGATTTTGCTAAGAATGCCTCTGCTGCCGCTCACGCTGGCACTGGTCAGGAAACCGCGATGAACAATATGCTCAAAGCCAAATTGGACGAGTATGGTCTCATCGTGAAAGACGTGCATGTCGGTTTTGCGGCTGGAGTCGTGACGATCGAAGGTCAGGCCGCCAACCAAGCGACCAAGGAAAAAGTCGTACTTGCCCTGGGCAATTTGCCAGGCGTGCAAAAAGTCGATGATCGCATGTCATTGCCTCCCAAAAAGACCGTCGAAGAACCTGCCGAGCCAGAAGCACAGTTTTACACGGTCGTCAAAGGCGATACCCTGAGCAAAATCGCCAAGCATTTCTATGCCGATGCGATGAAATATCCTGTGATCTTTGAGGCAAACAAGCCAATGCTGAAAAGCGCTGACTTGATCTACCCCGGCCAAGTGTTGCGCATTCCTGCGCTCTGAAAAACGATCACACATCTGAAAGAGGGGAATGTATCCATTCCCCTCTTTCTCGTTGATATACTATGATGAAGGCTTCTCTGATATTCCCAAAAGATCGCTCGCAGGTGCTACTCGCCTTGCTCCTGCTCTCATTGTGGGTGAGCTGTGGCCACTCCAACAGTTCACTGATCGAGTCGGCACCCCTTATCTCCCATGGCTACACAGATGTCTATGGCCGTCAAACGGTCCTCTTGCGCTTGCCTGAGCGCGTGGTGTCGCTCTCGAGCAATATCACAGAGACGATCTATGCAATCGGCGCGCAAGACCGCCTCGTCGGGGTAAGCCATGACTCAGATTATCCCGAAGATGCCGACGGCAAATCGACGATTGTCACCTATGAGGATTTCGACCTGCCAAGCGTGGTCGAGCTCACACCTGACCTCGTTTTGGCATCCACCGAAATCCATGACCAGCGCATCGCGGCCTTTTTTGACCGCTACAAGATGAATTTGTATTTCCAAGACTATGAGACCTTGGAAGACATCTTTACGAGCATCCGCGTGACCGGACAGATGCTCGGGCATGAGGTGGCCGCCAATCACCTGGCCGATTCGTTGTCTGCCCTCACAAAATTGATCGCCGACTCGACTGCTGGGCAGATCAAATACAATACCGCCATCGTGCTGGGCATCAACCCAATCACCGTGGTGGGCGGCAAAAGTTTCATGAACGACCTCTTGCTCAAGGCTGGCGGCAAGAATGCATTTGGCGCATCGACAGAAAAGTATCCTACGATGTCTGCAGCCGACTTCATCAAGGCTGCGCCTGAGTATGTGATTTTGCCGACAACCAACGACAAGGCTTGGAATGACCTCGTGGCGATGCACCCAGAGATCCAACTCAACATCCCTGCTGCCGCCGACAAACATATCTTTCAGGTAGAACCCGAGGTGATTGTGCGGCCTGGACCGCGCATCGTGGAGGGCCTCTCCTACCTCACGCGGGTCTTGCACTCGCGTGTGAATGTGCCGTTCTAGTCTGACCTTGAATCCCCTCTAATGAAAAATGGAAGCCCTGTTTGGGCTTCCATTTTTCATTAGAGGGATGCGCCGTTGAGGCATCCTTGATCGAGACATGCTTACTCAGCGCCGTCCTTGCCCGAGATTGACTTGCGCATGTCGGTGTCGGCCTGCATGTTGCGCAACTTGTAATAGTCCATGACGCCCAAGTTGCCGCTGCGCAGGGCCTCGGCGATCGCAAGTGGGATCTCTGCTTCGGCAGCAATCACTTTGGCACGCATTTCTTGGGCAAGCGCGATGAATTCCTGCTCCTGGGCCACGGCAAGCGCACGGCGCTCCTCAGCCTTTGCATTGGCGACCTTGAGGTCGGCCTCAGCTTGGTCGGTTTGCAGCTTTGCACCGATATTTTCGCCAATGTCGATGTCTGCGATGTCGATGGAAAGGATCGCAAATGCGGTGCCGCTGTCCAAGCCTTTTTCGAGCACCTTCTTGGAGATCATATCAGGGTTTTCCAAGACCATTTTATGGTTGTCGGCCGAGCCGATGGTCGTCACGACGCCCTCGCCCACACGTGCGAGGATCGTCTCCTCGCCCGCGCCGCCCACGAGGCGGTGAATGTCGGCGCGCACGGTGATGCGCGTCTTGGCGATGAGTTGGATGCCGTCTTTGGCGACAGCCGCAACCGGCGGACAGTTGATCACACGGGGTGTGACCGAGTCATGCACGGCGCGATAGACGTCGCGTCCCGCAAGGTCGATTGCAGCGGCCAACTTGAAATCCAGGTCGATATTGGCCTTGTCGGCCGAGATCAAGGCGTCGATGACGGCATTGATATTGCCCTTGGCAAGGTAGTGGGTCTCGATTTCCTCGATGGTGATCTGGATGCCCGCCTTGGTCGCCTTGATCAAATTGTTGACCACAAGCGATGGTGGGATCTTGCGGAGCCGCATGCCGATCAATTGGCCGATGCTCACCTTGACTCCCGAAAAGAGTGCTGTGATCCAAAGCCCGACTGGCACGAAGAACAGAAAGAGGAAAATGAAAAAAATGGAACCCACAATGATCGCGATTGGGATCAGTGGCAGGTTATCGGGAGCAAGTGTAACCATGATGTTGGACGTATTTAGAGGGTACGATACACAAAGTTAGCAAATTTTGAGTGTCGTCAAACGAGGTTGTGAGATCTGCATCCAGATGATTGCGAGGGCTCAAAGCCAAAAAGCTATCCCCACCCCAAATGGGCAAGGATAGCTTTCCGATAGCATTCAAGAGATGCCTAGCGCACTTGCAGTTTCACGGTCTGTACCCTGCCTTGGGCATTGAAGACCGAAACCATATAGATGCCAGGCGCCCAGGTGGAAATGTCAATGCGCGTGCTGGCAGCATCACCGACCAATGCACTTTGCTGCATGAGGCGTCCTGTGGCATCATAGACCCGCAAGGAGGCTCCCGTTGCATTCTGCAAGACATATTCCACGGTCACCTGCGTCTGCGCGGGGTTCGGGAATATTTTCACGGTCTCCATGCTCACGTCACGTGTGCGTGCAGACCTCACAAAGTCTGGAACGATGACTGGCTTCAGGATATGGGGATGGCCATCGATGGTAGCATCCAACAAGTCGCGGGCATCGTCTGCGTACCGACCTCTCGCCGCGTCGATGGCCGTGAGCTGAGCTATTTCGTCGGGTGTGATAGCCCCATAGAGCCGACCACTTTGAATGAGATTGTGGTGAATGCGCTCCACGGTCACAAAGTCGGCATAGCCGGGCTCGATACCCTCCAAATACGTGAGTGCTTGGAGCGCAAGCCCCAAATTTCCATGAAAGTTCTGGTACTGGTATTCCACCCAGGCTTTGTCAAACGATGAGAACAAGTCGCTCGCATCGACCCATGCCTTGAAGGCATCGGCACTTACATCATCGCCTTCCTCGATGAATTTCCCCATCAAGATGGCTGCGAGCTTGCTACGGTATAGCCCAAGGGCTGGATTGGCAAACTCAGCGTAATCGCCGCCACGCACGCGCTGCATGCTCCCGTCGATATTGCTGGTGAAGACATCGCAGATCTCAGCATCGGTGATGATCGAGTTGCCGGCACCGATTTGGTGGCCACAACTGGCGATGCTATGGTAAATGCCATTGCCGACAAGGGTCACGCCCGGGCTTACCGTGGCAATCCCGAAATTGCCAAACCAAGTCTGTAGCTGACCCATCGTCTCGACGTCCACGGCTCCTCCAAGCAAGTTGTTGCTCACGAAAGTGTTGCGTGCAGCTTGCGCCGATGTCGCGATGCCTGAGCCTTGCGCACCATCAAATCCCTGAGACAGCACCCCTTCCAAGGTGTAGTTGTAAATGTAGTTGTTGTGCATGCGTGGCACACGCAGCAAGGTCCCGCTGAAATTGGCGGCAACGATTCCTCTTGTGGCATCTGTTACACAATTTCCTTTGATGCTGACCGTAGGGGTAGAAGTGCTGTAGTGTGCGTAGAAGATACCCTCGCAAGGTGTATTGGGGCGCAAGCGCATCTTGATTTCATTGCAGCTCACCGTGTCCTCGATTCCACCATCAACCACGATACCCACGACATTGCAGTTGGTGAGCTTGTTTTCGTTGATCGCTGAAAAATTGGTGTTGTAGAACTGTATTCCATTGGTAAACCCGTCCACGACATTCTCTTTCACATTCACGGAGTTGCAATTTTCCATGCTGATCGCAGCGCCGAGAGGATTGAATGTGCCAGCCTCGGTGGAATTCACGACATGATTGCCAGTAACCCAGACCAAATTGCTGGAAAACACGAGGATTTGGGTGTTGAACGGGGTATAGAGCTGTGTGAGTTCAGTGCGATTGTTTTCAATCGTACTACTGAAGCAAGAGCTCATGAGTATTGCATACAGATTGTTGGTGAAGTTGTTGAGGGTAATGCGGCCCTGGCAGCGACGCCAAACGATACCTATGAGGTCTGTGGGGGCCAGATCACTGGTATTGATGAAATCATTTTGGGATATCTGTGCAATGAATGTCGTGTTGAATGCGTTGATGCCCCTGTAACTAGTGGAAAAGAAGGTATTGCAGGCTCCTGTAGCGGTCTTGTTGCCCCAAATGATGGCCCGATTGTCCACGGTGAAGGTGTTTCCTGTGATGCCTTCAGAAAATGTGATCGGTGCACCCGTAGGCATGCTAATGCCACGAAAGCAGTTCACAAACAAGTTGTTGGTGATGCGGGCATCGAAGGTGCCAGCGGTTCCAAATACAGTCTCAAAACGCAGTGCTTCGACTGCATTCTTGAATATGCATTCGTTCACGACCGCAGATGCCGTGGCACCGCCAGTATTGGTAAAGTAGATGCCCTCCCAAGAGTCGAGTTCCTCACAGGGCCTGAACGTGGAATTGTTGGCACGCAGGCGACCGCCATTGATAAAGGTGATGCGCACACATGGATCAAATACCACATCGGTCTCGGTGACATCTAGCACGATGCCATCGATGGTCACATCGGCACCGATAAAATACTTGCCCGACCAAGTCTCGGTACCGATAGGGTTGGTGAAAATGTCGAAGGTCGTGGGCACCGTGATTTTGAAGTAGTCGGGATCGACTGACGCAAAGCACGTATTGCCACAGACGATCTCTGTCTGGAGATTGGGATCAAATGTGGGGGGTATCGGCTGATTGTCGGGTGGCGTGGGTGACGCGAATGCCATCGCAATGTTGTTGTTGGCCACATAGCTCTGGACCACTGGCGTGATCGGCAACACGATGCAGGTGTCGTCATTGGGGTCAAATAGCCCAACAGCATTGGTGAGCACGAGCAGGATGTCTTCGGGCGCATTGTTGCCGCCCGCACCATAGCTGGTCGTGGTCGCGGTAAACGCAATGCGTGCTGTGCCTGCCTGGATGGGGATCATTTGCTGCTGGGATTCAAGCCCTACCCCGCTGAAATACTCGCTTCCCGTACCGCCATATTGATGGGACCAGTTCACGTTACCACCTGGATCCATGCTAGCGAGCCACAATTGGTCTGAGGGAACCGGGTTGGTGGGTGAGAGCAGACCTTGACCATAGATCACATAGCCCTCTTTGGGCAAGACTATCGCAGCATCACGGATCACCTCGTGGGCACCCTCCCATGAGAATTCATTGAAACGAAGTTCATAACCTAGCAGCTGCAGTGTATTCAAGCCGTGTGCGGCCCAAAACGCATGGTGAGGATTCACCGCAGCACCTAGGAAATCCCCCAAACCTACGGTCACGACATCGGCAGTGCCAGTGACGTTTGGAAGAATGATGTCACGGGAATATAGCCGTGCATTGTTTCCCCCACCAAATGGGCGCAGGTAGGTGTTCTCGAAATTGAGTAACCCGTTGACACTGTTCAATTGTACAATGCCAGCCCGATAGTCAGCGGGGTTTACAGAATGCGCAAATCGGCCCGTCGCGAAGATGGTATTGAGGGGGCCGATTGCCGAGGCGTTGTAGCCCTCGGCATTTGTGAGGTCATAATCGACCATAGAGCCTGCAATGGGCAACAACCCGATTTTATCGACCATGTAAAAAGCATTGTTTTCATTGGGATAACTCGTGCCAAGCAGGCGATATTCTGGGAAGAGTGGGC
Organism: Bacteroidota bacterium; assembly: GCA_031415375.1. Classification (GTDB taxonomy): domain Bacteria; phylum Bacteroidota; class Bacteroidia; order J057; family JADKCL01; genus JADKCL01. The sequence continues at coordinate 6,474 of JANORP010000154.1, forward strand.
CGATATCCTCCACGCTGTAAGGGGCAAAATTATCTACTCCATTTACAGGGAACAATGTCACCGCCGGCAAAGCCAGTGCTGTGGTCATGCGAAAAACATAGCCGCCAAGGTCTGTATTGCCAGGCCTTTGCAAAATGCCGCATCCGACCAACTCGGTCCCGGCAGCATTGAATTTTAAGTCGGTGAGCCACTCCAGTGTTCCTCCCGTAGCATCGGCCTTAAAACAAACTTCGGAGAGCAAAGTGCCATTGTAATCCACCAAGATTACGAGTGTAGAGTCGTTGCGGTAACCGCCGATGTAGAGGCGTTGATTCAGCGGGTCATCGACCAAGACACGACCGCCCTCGTTGATGTTGGTGCGACCATAAGCGAAAACCCCTGTCTGCGCATGCGCATCCATGAGACTCAGGCAACAAAGGATCAATAGTATGGCATGCCACACCTGGGTGGCCTTGAACCATGTTCGCATTTTAGTCATATTTTAGTATTTATATATTGATTACCAAGCAATTAAAACAAATAATTTTTTCAAGTTGAATGCACAATGAGCTAAAGGCCGTGGTGCAATGATGCGCACAGCAGCTGTAATACAAAATAGCATCGTCCGGATAGAGTGGTGCAAAAGCAATGAGTTAATCTATGCAAAATATCGGATGATCACAAATTGTTTTCGCGAACTGTTTGTTATGGTGCTTATATGGCAATGTGGTTTTGATTTAGAAATATGGCGCGCTTATACGTATGTTGCTTTTCGTTCCTAGGCTTTGATTTGGATGCTTCGGCAACTTAGTATTGAGCCATTCCAGACCACCTTTTGCCAAGCAATTTCACGTGCCGATTTCGCAAGGCCGACAGGGATCTTAAAGACTAGTCACGACGCTTCGGGATTGGAAATCCTTGAAAGCACCTTCCTTGGCCGAGCATACATCTCATTCCGTGGAACCCTGTAGCGACAAGATAGGTAGCACCTTGCTTCACTCCCACATACAAGTTACCTTTGCAATCTAAATTTGAATATCAGAAACATGAAATTTTTCATCGATACCGCCGACCTCAAGGAAATTCAAGAAGCCAATGACATGGGCATTTTGGATGGCGTCACCACCAATCCATCGCTGATGGCCAAGATCGGCGTGACTGACTTCAAGGCCCACTATGCAGCAATCTGCGCGTTGGTGGATGGTGATGTGAGTGCCGAGGTACTTAGCACTGAATTTGAAGGCATGATGAAGGAGGGCCTAGAACTCGCCGCGATCCATCCCAATATCACGGTCAAAGTGCCGATGATCCGTGAAGGGGTAAAAGTGATCAAAGAACTTACACAGCGCGGCATCAAGACCAATTGCACGCTCATTTTTTCCCCTGTACAGGCACTTGTGGCTGCCAAAGCAGGCGCGACTTATGTGTCTCCATTCCTCGGTCGCCTCGACGATGTAGGGCACGATGGCATGGACCTGATCCGCTCCATTCGCACGATTTTTGACAATTACGGCTATGCAACTCAAATTCTCGCAGCGAGTATCCGCCACACGCTGCATGTCGTGCAGTGTGCCGAGTATGGCGCCGATGTGGCTACGATGCCGCTCACTGTCATTGATCAGATGATCAAGCACCCACTTACAGATATCGGATTGGCCAAATTCTTGGCCGACCACAAAAAGAACATGGAGCAAGCTGCGAAATAAGCAGCAAGTTTTTGAAACAACATGAGGAATGAAATTCGTTCCGGTCACAATTGACGAAGGCCAACCCATAGCGGGTTGGCCTTTGTCAGTTGTTGGATGTACTTTGGCAGATCGCTTATTGCACCAAGACGGTATTGGGTGCAACGAAGGTCACCGTACGGTTTACGTTTTGACAATCGACGTAGCTGGCAGTCAGGGTTACGCCGCAGCCATCGCCCACTTTGGCTCCGACGCCGGCTGCAATGTCTCTGATGCCGACTTTGGTGAAGAAGCCGCCGGCCAAGGCATCGATGCTGGGGCAGGCCCATGGGATTGCAACAGATGTGAATGGGTTGATGGTGACAATGGCCGATTGACAAACATCGTCACAATTCAGATTGAGGGCCGAAGCCTGTGCTAAGATGGTACACCCCGTGGCGTTTCTCACATTCATCGTGTTGCCACCGATGACCAATTGGGCGCTTACAAAGTTGGCGAGGAAGCCGAAGGCAAGGAGAAGGCTGAATACAAAAAGAGACTTTTTCATACTTTAATAAATTTAAATTTGAATTCTATTTTGAAAAACCGATAGCAAGCTAGGCAGGCTAGACGGTGTAGGCAGGAACATAAAAGAAGCATCCTGCCGTTGTTTGCTTGGCAAGGCCAACCGAATGAATTGGATCAAAACATGCGTGAAAGAAAGGTTTATGGGCTTTTGATGTTGCTGGACAGGGAGGAGGAGGAGTTGTTTCAGGCTTATTTGGGTTCTGCACTCTTTGAGCAGGGTGAGGTAATGCAACGCTTTCTTGCATGCTGGCAAAGCCATTTTTTGTCCAGCGAAGCTAGCCCCAAAGACCCGACCGTGGAGCAGATGCTCCAAGGAAGCGGACTAGTACCCGCACGCTTCGACAAGTACTGCTCTGCCCTTCACAAGCGCTTGCTCGACTTCCTCGCTTGGCGCGCCTACATGCAAGACGAACTTCCGCAGTTGCAATTGGGCTTGCGGGCACTTGCCGCCCGAAAGGCTCCGCGCAAGGAAATCGAGGCGCTGCGGTCCAAACTGGCTGGGCAAGTCCAGGAAATGCCACAGTCATCGGAGAGGTTGCGGCTGGAAATGGATCTTCATTGGCAGGAAGCCGAGGACCGTGTGCAGGCACGCGAAACCCAAAATGTCTGGAAAGAAAACTTCCATCACCTCCACAAGGCCACCGAACGCTATTTTGTCTTGCAAAAACTCAAACTCGAATGCGCCGCCGCCAATGCCCGCCTCATTTACAATCAGCCGGTCGAGCCACAGGAGCCTAGGTACTTGCTCGTTTTGCCTGAGATGGACTGGGAAGAAGCCGCCTCCCAGCTCGATGCGTTGGCCTTGAGCTACTGGATCGTCTTGTGCCTGTACCGCTCTGAGGATGGCAATGCAGAATTTTTGCGGCTTTTTGCCCATTTGCAGGCACATGCCGCTGGGTTTGAAGAGCTGGAACGGAGAGAGCTCTACAACTATCTGCTCAACTATTGCTTGCGGCGCAGCAACCAAGGCGAGCAGCAATTTCTGCGGCATTCTGCGACGATCTACCGCGAACTGCTCGACAATGGTGTGGTCCTGAACCACGGGAAGTTGGCGCCGCAGGTGATGAAAAATATCGTCGTGATACACTGCGTGGTAGGCGAGCTGGATTGGGTTGCGGCATTTTTGGAGGAATTCAAAGACCGCCTCGATGGCGATACCGATCCCAACATCATCAAATACAACCATGCTGTGCTCGCTTTTTACCGCAAGCAGCGCAAGGCCATCGACTTGTTCAAAGAGGTCATTTCGCAACTCAAAGGCGATTTCTTCTACGAATTGGACTCCCGCACCTATTTGCTCAAGGCTTTCTATGAGCATTTGGCAGATTTGAGTGCCGAGGAATTGGATGAGATGTACAAAATCTTTGACTCCTTCAGGATCTACCTCGACCGCAACCAGATGATATCCAGCCAGCACAAGCAACGCTACCGTAGCTTTTTGCTGGAACTGAGGAGATTCTTGAAAATACTGGAAGCCGCACCTCATCCAACAGATAAGGTGCGGCTCAGGCAAATGCATCAAAAGATCCAAGCGGCAGCGCTATTGGCTAACAAAGGATGGCTGCAGGAAAAAATTTCCGATCAGATCGAATCCTAGCTTAGATCGGGCTGGTGATTCCCACAGGGATATATACTTGCACAATATAGCTGTCGGGCAATGAGCCGGGCTTCAACTGGATGATGGGGCCAGTAGCCGACGAACCGATAGGGTTGCCGCCCGTGCCATTGCCATCGTAATTTTCGATGATGCAGAGTCCCCCGGCGTGCGAGAGTTCGATTTCCTGCTCGGAGGAAATCCTAGCAAAATTGGCCTGGAGCTTCCCATTGCCTGGATTACCAATATTTCTAAAAATGAGCTCAATGTCATTGATCGTCAATATATCTTCAATTTCGTAAGTGCTTGGGTCAAAACCTACTGGCTCATTCTGCTGCACCAGGGCCAATCGCCATTGGGTGTAGGTGCTTGGACTCACGGTTAATTGATAACTTACCACTTTGCACATGCAGTTCTCGATGATGAAAGGGCCGGTTTGTATGCTGACGGTATAGGCGTCTTGCCCTATTATGCGACTGTGAATCAGGTCAAAAGTACGGTACCCCGGTCCTCCTTGCGCCGCGAGCCGTGGAATTGATTGTACAGGCTCCTGAAACTCACATGCGGACAGGGTGAAAACTAACAAGGCAAGAAATGGGAATAATTTGCGGAACATAATTCAAGGAATTTGGTGAAACAAGACAGCCATCTGGCATCTACAAAGGCCATCTGGGCATGACAATACGAAAAACGCAACTATGTCCCTGTCAAGCTAGAACATTTTCGAGCCTTTCTTCCGTTCAGTTGCAATCAGATGCTGTGAAAAAAAATGAAATTGCTTGCAATTTTTCTAAACAGGGCATACAGTGGAGGGGCGAATCCGGCTATGAAACGACCGATACGCGCTTCAAACCGATCCACACCATTTTTGACAAGCATGGTGATCTGACGCAAATCCACGCGGCAAGCCTGCGGGGATGCAATCCGTGCGTCGGCACGGCCCTAGAACAGCGGGTGCAATCCGTTCGTCGGCCCTCACCATTACTTATGGGGAGGGCCGACGAACGGGCCTCCTTACAACTTGCGGGTGCAATCCATTGCAGGCGAGGATTATTTCTGGAGAGGAACCGCACTGGGTTCATCTTTGGATGTGGATTTGGGGGCCATGGTCACAGCCTCCCAATCTTTGCGAATGGCTTTTATTTTGGCTTCGGCAGCGTCCAGATGCGCTTTGTGATCATCGAGTTTGCCTTTGGAGGCAAGCAATTGCGCCTCGGTAAAGCGTGGATCTGATTGTGAGCGTACATATTGTTTCTCTGACAGCTCGTACAGCGCCCGGTCTTCCTTAATGCGTTTTTCAGCCGCAACAATCTCCGATTTCTTAAGATAAGATTTTCCCCAGTACAAGGCGTCCTCATTGTGAAAAGTGTCCACGATGGCAGCAGATGGCTGCAGGTCACTGCTACGCAGGCTGTCGCGGGAGGCTTGCATGAGCGCCCCTGCACGCACAGCGGCCTTGCCAGCACCACTCGGCGCTGTGGTACTGGCCTCACCCTTGATTTTGCTCTTCTGGGCAAATGCAAGCCCTGTTCCAAGCAAGGCAAACAACAATATGAGCGTGTAGTATTTCATGAATTGAATTCAAAGTAACGGAAACAACGGGCAAAATTCAACTGCAAAGGAAGGGCCAGAAATGTATGCCTTGGATTGCGACCTTTTTGATCCAGCCAAGGGCCATTTCCCAATACAATGGAACCCGGCTACCCAGGTCCTTCAGTGCCGAGCTGCCCACAACTGGTTATCTGCCCAATTGTCGCCCAATCAGCAATTGTATTTGATGAATTGCGTGCAAGTGCCGATATTGGGCACCTACAAATTCATTTGTTGAGATGAGAAAAATCTATTTGGTGATCGCGCTTGGATTCATTTGGGTCGTGTCTTTGCAGGCGCAACCTGGTCAATTGAGCATGCAGACTTTTTCTACAGGCTTCACAGAGCCCTTGTTTGTGACACATGCGGGCGACGACCGCATATTTGTCGTGGAAAAGGCTGGCAAGATCTATATCCTCAACCAGCAAGGCGTCAAGGTGACAACACCCTATCTCAACATCGACCCGCGCGTAAACTCCGCCGCGAGCGAACGAGGTTTGCTGGGCTTGGCCTTTCACCCCAACTACAAACAAAACGGCTATTTTTATGTGAACTATTCCAATTCCACGGGCAGCACGGTGATCTCCCGCTTTTCCGTGACGGCCGATCCTAATGTCGCCGACCCCAACAGTGAGCAGATCATGCTCACGATCGCGCAGCCCTACTCCAATCACAATGGAGGTTGCATCAATTTTGGTCCCGACGGCTACCTTTATATCGGCATGGGCGATGGCGGTAGCGGTGGTGACCCGGGAGACCGCGCGCAAGACGGCCTGGAATTGCTGGGCAAGATGCTGCGTATCGATGTGGACAATGGATTGCCTTATACAATTCCGCCCAGCAATCCTTATTACGGCTTGAGTTCTGTACGCAATGAGATTTGGGGCTTTGGATTGCGCAATCCTTGGCGCTGGAGCTTTGACAAGGTCACAGGAGATATGTGGATCGGCGATGTCGGGCAAAATGCGCAGGAGGAGATCGATTTTTGGCCAGATACAGCGACGACCTTCCCCAATTTTGGATGGCGATGCTATGAAGCCTCCCTCCCCTACAATACCGCTGGTTGCCAGCCGCAGTCCTTTTACGATGCCCCTGCATATTTCTACAACCAGACACAAGGAAGCTGCTCTGTCACAGGTGGCTATATGTACCGTGGCGCTCGGTTCCAGTCCATGTGGGGCACCTACTTTCACACTGATTATTGCAGCGGTTATCTTTGGTCCACGCGTTCCAATGGTGTTGGCGGCTGGACCACCAACCGCAGCAGCTCCCCATTTTCGTCAAACAACTTGGTCAGTTTCGGGGAGGACCACTTTGGTGAAATTTATCTTACGGGCATTTCGACGGGTATCATCTATCACTTGGTGGATACGACTTGCACACCCTTTGCCTTTATTCCCGGTGGCGACACGGTAACCGTTTGCCAGCCGTCAGGATTGTTGTCAGCCTTTGGCGGCCCGACCTTGGACTATCAATGGCAGCTTGGCGGCCTCGATATCCCCGGTGCCACTACTGCCGATTTGCAGCCGACTGTAGTGGGCGACTACCGAGTGATCGTGCGCAATGGCAGCTGCACCGACACCTCCAATGTCTTGCATGTGTTGTTGAGCAATTCACCTACGGTGAGCTTCTCGTTGCCTTCGAATATTTATTGCGACCAAGACCTCCCTGTCACGTCGTCGCGTTCGCCGATTGGTGGCACCATCTATGGCCCAGGAGCCGCCGGGATCTTTTTTGACCCCTTCCTTGCCGGAATCGGTATTCACCAATTGGTTTATGTCTATACCGATCCGCAATCTGGCTGTTCGGCAAGCGATACCTTTATCGTCGAGGTGGCCATTTGCATCGGTGCGCCTACGCCGCAGATCTCTCAACTGAATCTGACCCCCAATCCCAACACGGGGCATTTCACGCTGGAATTTGAACTCGGTAGCCCATCGCCATTTGCGATCGAAGTTCTAGACCTCCAAGGCCGAATGGTTCATGGCCTCCAATTTGCTGGCGCTAGCGGCAAGGTGGTGCAGCCATTGGATCTGGAAGACCTGCCGGCGGGCCTCTATTTCCTGCGCCTACATTCCGAGGGGCAAGTTGCCGTCGTCAAATTCGTTGTACAGCCTTGATTGGATATTGGCTGTTTTGGATACAGACTTTGGTCGATTCACTTTGTTTGACTAGTTTTGGCTGCGTAGAAAAATCAATCACAATGTATTTCTTGAATAGTAAGATCACAGTTTTGGCGTCACTCGTGCTGTTGCTCATCGTGGGCTGCGGCAAGTTGGACGAAAAGAAAAACATCATCGGTATCTGGCAGATTCACTCGATCAATGTGAATGGCATGGAAATCGGCGATGGCAAGGGCTATATCAAATTTCGTGATGATGGCCGCGATGAGGTGCGCACAGGTGTGGGCCTGTATGAGTATGGTCACTGGGCAATCGATACAGAGAAGCATGAGATCGTGATGTCTGACGATTCCAGTGGCGCTCACTACGTCTATCGCATGTGGGACGACTCCTTGCTGATGACAATGAACTTTCCTAAGCAGATCACGGCATTGCACTGCGTGAAGGTTGCCAAAGAGCCAGTCGATCCATTTTCAGAGGGCGTGGCTCCAGACGCATTCAAGTGAGCGTCGCTCGTATGCTGGGTGGTAGGCACCTCCCACTGGGCTGCATACACTTTTTATTCTTCCTATTCGCGTGTATTGGGCTCCAAAACTGCTCAAAACCATCTGGGGAATTTCATTCCTCAGATCGCTCCATGGGTTATCGTTTGATCATCGACGACCGCAATTTCCAACCTGCTGGCGGTGATTCCATCGACCATATCTCACAAGCTGTCTTGGACCTTGTCGAGCGCATCCCAGACACTTCGCATACCGAGATCCATGCCATGTGGAGTGCTTGGCCAAGTCCTGCATTTCAGCACAAGCTCATTGCATCGTTGCGACAGCGCCCTCACAGTAGATTGAAGATCGTCTTGGATGCAGGAATGATGGGCCATGCCATGGATCGTGCCATCGGAAATGATCAGCCTTTGCAACAATTCATACGTGATGCAGATGGCGCACAAGTGCAGTTGATTGCGGCTGTCGCATCTGAGCACGCTTACGATGCGCGGATGCGCAACAATTTCATGCTTTTCAAAGATTTGGCGCCGCTGAACTCTGACGATGGCTCATTTGGAATCATGTTTATGGACACCGCGCTCCCCGTTGCCACAACAGATCTTGGCATTTCAGAAGCTGTATGGCTTTATGGAGACAGCAGCCTCTACGAGCGTTTCAGGGTTTATTGGCACGCCATCGCCGAGGGGAAGACCGAAGCAATGATCAATCAAAGCCATACCTATAGCAACCTGCATGACCACTTGGTCTGGTTTTTCCCAGACATCAACGCGACCAATACCGCACTCAGCATTCTTACCGATCTGAACGCGGGCATTGCCGAGACCCAACAGCCTGCAAAGGTGCGGTTGGTCTTGACAGGCATCGACGACCATCATCTCACCTTCATCGCCAAGCTCAAGGAATTGCAGGAGAAATATGAGCTTGATCTCAAGATCATTCTGGGCGAGCAAATTGGCACTGTTGGCAGCAGCGGCAGTAGCAGCCTGGCTGCCGACCTGCCAGCGGGTTGTGTGCGCTATTTTCCAGCTGCCGATAGCATCCATGCAGCGACTTTGCATTCCAGATTTCTCTTGATCGACGGCCCCTACCCTATGGGCGACAATTCCCCAGCAGAGCCGCGCAAGCTGTGTTTCTTTTTTGGGGACGATTTAGATCTTGATCACATGCAGCAAAGCAGTGCCACTTGGCTACGCATCATGGACCGCCGGCTATTTGAAGAAGGTGAGGACCATTTTGACCGTCTTTGGGAAATGAGCAGAGACACGCTTTGATGGGCGAAGAGGCAGATGGCCTTGGAAGGCCGTTGCGAGAATTATTGTTCGTAGGAAAAAGTGCGATAGACAAACCGCTCGCTCTCGTTGTGAAGGCGATCGACCGATGTGACGGCATAGGTATAAACTTGGCCTGGCTTGGCGCTTTTGTCAAGGAAGTGCTGGTCGCGTGTGATTTTGACAATGTTGCGCGGGTCATTCAGATCGTTGGGGGCGCCATCTTCAAAGCGATAAACCACATAGTAAGAAGGCAAGTCTGTATCGTCGGCTGGCTCGGGTTGCTCCCAAGCGAGATAAAGCCCGATGTCTTGTCGATAGATCTTCAGGTCGATCGGGCGATTGGGGGGAATGCTGTCGATCCACGGCATCGTGGGCACCAAAGCTGGATATTTGTACAACTCGTAACGCATGGAGTTGGTGATGCCGCCATCGTTGGCGATGATCGATGCACATCTGAACCAAGCACTGCCGCAGATCTGATCTTGAGATCGGCAGAGTTCGACTTGATCCACAAATTCCGCCGCATTTGCCCAGGTTGGCTTGGG
>JANORP010000155.1:0-8245 GCA_031415375.1 Bacteroidota bacterium
TGGACATCGAGATGCCTGAATACAATGGCTTCGAGCTCCTCGGCTTCTTTCGTGATGTGGACTTTGAATTCATCTTCGTCACCGCCTACAACGAACACGCCCTACGCGCATTCGAGGTCTCTGCCGTCGATTACCTACTCAAGCCCGTCGAGATCGGCCTGCTTCAAGCCGCAGTGCAAAAGGTGATTCAACGCCGGTTCGCAAGCACGATGCAGCAGCGCATCGATGTGCTCAAGGAAGCCTTCAAAGGCGACGACCTCAAGCGCATCGCCATCACCGTCAACGATGGCCTCCTCTTCATAGATGTCGCAGACATCGAGCTATTGGAAGCCGACGGTGCCTACACAAAAGTTGTCATGCGCAACGGCACGAGCATGCTCGTGAGCAAAAATCTAAAGCTCTTCGAAGATATACTCCTTCACCGCTCCAACTTCGCAAGGCCACATCGCAGCTACATCTTGAACTTGAACCATGTCAAAAAGTACGTGCGTGGGGAAGCTTTGCTCTTCATGGACAATGGAATGGCGATTCCAGTGGCAAGGGAAAAGAAACAGGAGTTTGAAGCGATGCTAAAGGACCTGAAGATGGCCTTGTGAAGGAGAAACGAGCAATCTCTAATCTCAAATCTCAAAACCCTTCTTCTTCAAATAATCAATCGTCACCGGCGGATTCCACATCACCGACCCAAACAAGATTCGCATCCGCATCCCAAACCCGCGATTGTGGCGCAACTCATACCCAATCCTGGCAGGGCCGCCAAACACGACGCGGAGGGGATTGTAATAGACCTCGGGGTTGTCGGTCCAGCCGACGTCGGGCTTTTCCAAGGGCGGCTCCTCAAACGTGCCAAATAGCCTGTCCCAGATGAGCCAGATGCCTGCGCCCATGTTCACCATCTGATGGCGCTCTGCGGAGGAGTGATGGAGATAATGGTAAACCCCTTGGCCGCCGCCGATCTTGAAAATGAAACGCAATATGCGGCTGCGAGACACGAGGTCATAATGTGCCGAGGAATGGTTGAAGATCTCAAAACAATACAAAAACAGGGCATACAAGGCACTTTCCATGATCAAAGGCTCGGCATAGACGAGTTTGGTCATCGCAGCGCCCACCAACACGCGCACCGGGATGAGGAAAAAATCAAAGCTGTTGGCCAAGGGGGAGCCCAGTGGATGTAACATGTCGGGCATGTGATGCGGCGCGTGTACCACGTGCCAGAGGAACCGATTCTTGTGCGTGAGCCAATGCTCAAAGTAGGCCGTGAAAGAATGGAGCGTCACCACGAGCACGAGTGCCATCCATTTGTAGGGCAAAGCAATCATGGTCGGGACATGGGATTGGATCCAAAGCCGCAACCCGGCACCGGATCCCAAAATGAAATCGAAGCCTGTGGCAAAGTTGAATCCAACGGCCCACAAACCCAAGCCGAGCAGCGCCGCAATCAAAAAATGCAGAAACAGCGTGCCCACCGAGGCGGGATTGTACACCAGCAAGTTTCGGTAAAACTGCCCACGGTCGAGGTCCTTGCGCGGACGAAAAAAATACCCTTCCATGCCGATGAAGATGCGAAAACCGACACAAGTGGCGATCAAAACAAGGTACAGCCATGGGAAAATCTGCGTGGTGAAATCGTAGGAATTCGGTGCATGAAAGCCCCGCGCCTTCAAATCCAAGTAGGCCGAGAAGCTCACCACCGTAGCCGTGGCGAGGATCACGACCTCCATCATCACATAGATGACCATGGTCACGATCGCCCAAGCCGGCACCCAACGCTGCCGGAGCGCCCGCTCGCGCGTGAGCTCGTAGTCCCAAAGTCTTTGGAGGAATCCTGTCGCCATAAATGCAAAGATAAGAGACGATGCATGCGTTTCAGATTCCTTTCTTCCATACACGGTATCTCTCTCACACGCTGCGAATGCGCTAGGTCTAGCGGACCGCCGCCCGTGACCTTTTTGATCGCCCCACGAATTCGTTGGGAGCCATGCAACCTGAGGGATAGGGGTGTACGACAAATTCGACAGCTGTTCGTTGGCCCACAACAACGCTGTGGGCCGACGAACGAGCATTTTGATCATAGATTCGACGTCGCCGAATCATTGCTTGGCGGCCAATATCGTTCGTCGGCCCTCAAACTTGGCTTTGGGGCCGCGCCCGCCTGTGGAGGGAGGCCAACGAACAACGTAATTCCTGCGCCTGCTCCCGCTCTTTGAGCTGGAGCGTACACCCGGGGATAGCAGCTTTCTAAGAAAAAAGTTTATTCTGATGCGCGATTTGGCATTGACGCAATCGTTTTGCAACTTGTCATTGTACAAAATAAAACATCAGATAATGAATCAATTTGACAAAGACAGTATGCATAGTGAAGGCCAAAGCAATTTCCAGGATGGCTTACAAGTTGAGGGCGCGAGCCTCACATTTCTCGAGAGTGCGGCCAAATGGGCACGTTTCTTGGCGATCATGGGCTTCATTTCGGTGGGATTGATGGTGCTTGGCGGCATCATGGCTATTATCAGTGGGCTGGCAATGCAATCTGGAAGCAGCAATAGCTATGGTAGCTATGCCTATCGTCGTGGTGCAGAATCCTCGATTTGGTTGCTGGGATTTTCCTACATCATCATGGCGGTGATCTATTTTTTCCCAGTGAAGTTCCTTTATGACTTTGCAGCACGCACTTTGCAGGCCGTGCAAACCCGCGACAGCATCGTGTTGCAAAGCGCATTGGAAAGCCTCAAAACCCATTTCAAGACGGTCGGGATCATGACGATTATCGGTATGGGCTTAGGATTGCTCATCGGTTTCATCTTTTTTGTCGCAATCATTGTGAATAGGGGCCGCTTCTAAGGAATCGTCCTGCAATAAGTTCCAATCCCGACGCTCGGGATTGGAACTTACTGAAATTTCATACCTTAGGTTTGGGCGTCGTGGCTATTTCCCCACCGATTTGTTGTTGCGTGCCGTATTGCCACCCCAGCAATACCACTTGTCGATCAGTGGATTGCCCGTCTTCACGACTGCCAATTTGCCATCGATGCAGGGCGCATAGAAATTGCCATTGGCAGCGATGGGCTGCTGACGGTGTTTCTCTCCAGTGGGGTAGGACTTGGTAATGCGGCCAGTTGCTGGATCAAATTCACGGATTGCGCCATCCATGCAGGCCACGACGACCTTGCCGTTCACGGCAATGGGGGGAGCCATATTGGCACCGCCGTCGTCGGTGAGCGAGGTCGGATACTGCCATTCCCAAGCCTGTACCAGGCTTTTGGCATCGAGGGCACGCAAGACGTGACCTTGCGTGACAAATAGCTTTCCACTCAATTCCAAGGGACGGGAGCCCTCAAAGCTCGCCACAGCATAGACCGACTTGGTGCCCACCAATTCCTCGGGGCCGATCTTCTCGGCCTTGGCGATCGGCAATCCGAGCGAACCCGTATTGAGGCTGATGTTGTCGGCAGCGGATGCATATTGGGTCTTTTCATTGGAGACCAAGTCAAGGTAGGGGGCATCTTGGTAAGGAGTGGCCCGCAGCAGTTCCAAAGTCTTGCCATCAAAAGCAGCGATGCGCTCACGTGCAACTTGGTTGTCGCCGTCGCGCTGCGCCATGCAGACTTGCCCAGCCACGATGGTCGGTGCACTCGTTGCGAAGAGGCGTTTCTCAGCGATCAAGTCACCATCTTTTTGGTTCAGGACATAGGTGTAGCCAGAGAAGGTGTTAAAGTAAAGCTTGCCACCGTCGGCGACGGCGCTAGACATCACCTCGCCAGCGATCCAGCGCTGCCAGATGGTATTGCCCGTCTTGAGGTCAAAACAGGCCATCACATAGGGCTTGCCCGCCGCAGCACCACCGATGGTACTGCTGCCATTCTCGTCTTCATAGCCGATGTAAAGGCGACCATCGCTCACACAAGGGGCCGAGAGCACATAAGTTGCCAGCCATTTGCTCCAGAGCAATGTACCCGTGCGGGCTGCAATCGCATAGATCGTGCAACTCTCGGTGGCGCAGACTACGACATCGTCGTCGTCGCCTGAGAGCGTGGAGATGCCCGACTCGTCTAGCTTGACCGACCATTTTGGGGTGCCAGTCTGTGCATCGACGGCCGCTAGATTGCCTGAATCCCAGCCTGCACCAGCTACGATCCAGCCATTGATGTAGTACGGACTAGCCACAGGCGAAGGGCTTGCGACATGCAAGGCATAGCCATAGGAGGTGCTTTGGACCGTGAAAGGGGATGGAATGCGTGTTATGGGACTTGTGCGGAATTCGCGTTTGTGGCCCAGCGAGTCGCGCTCCTTGATTTGCTGGGCGTGACTCAACCCTTGGTAGGCGTCATATTCTTGCTGCCGCGCAAGTCGCTCGGTCCGCATGCGCTCGATCTCGGCCTTGCCCGCATACACGTAAGTGAGGCGCACTGTGTAGGAACCCGCATGGGCGGGAAACTCAAAATGTTGGAACGTCGCGTGATAGGGGAGTGCCAGCGTATAAGACTCCTTGATGGGGACTTTCATCACAATGCGGCCATTGTAGTCGGTGCTATCGATATAAACCTTTTTGCTGCCATCTGCCGTCAATGTTACTTTCTCGTGGGGCAAGGGCTGGTTTTGCAGCCCTTTGAAATCGACTGTGATGTTGGCAAGCCCATCTTGAGGGGGCATCATATTGAAGCCCGGTTTGCTGCTGCCGATGTACTTTCCGTTGAGAAAACCCTCAAAATAGGTCGTGTGGCGCATCACGAGGCCAGGGCGATTGCTCACGGTGAATTGGTTGTAGTTCACTGAGTCGCCCACGCTGAGTTGGTAGGATTGGTTCATGGGAAGCAAGCATTCCCAGTTGCCAGCATTGTCAGTCTTGCCTTCGTAAGCTACGCCGCCTTCATTCGCTGAAGCGACCTTGATGTTGGCATGTGGGATGGGCGCCTTGTCGAGATTCTTGAGCACCAAGATCACCTTGGCATGGGTGGTGGTGGGCACGAGGTTTTTGCCGGGCTGGGCAAAGGCGATCGTGGTAAGCATCAGGAATAACAGCTGGAACAAGAACGATCTTTTCATAGTCTTATTGGGGTTGTATTCACGCCTAACGAGCCAATGCAAAAAGGGAACATACCGCTGCCAATAATTCGTTTCACAAGGCGGAAAGCTCCCGATGATGTGTACTTTTGTGCCTTGCAACAATATGAAGACGATGCACCAACCACACTGGATTCTCCAAAAAAATCTCACGAATGCCCTGACCCTGGACGCAATCACAGCCACATTGGCAGCCGATGGCATCGGTTTTGAGGAGGTCTTTGTGATTCCCTTTTCAGATGCCTTGCCCGAGATCGCAAGCAATGGCCTAGGCGCAATCGTCTATGGTTCGACGACATTGATCCTCAATGCCTATGACGATGCACGCTATCGCAAGGCCGTTTTTTTTGACCCTCGGCTATTTTGTATGCAAAATTATGTGGCGCGTTGGGGGCGCCACATGCTCAACCACGACAGCCATAGCACGACCTTTGCCCAATTGGCCACCGCTTCCCATTTGCGAGAGACAGCGTTTTTCATTCGTCCCGATGCCGATTCCAAGGCTTTTGCAGGGCAGGTGATGACCTTTGAGGAGATTTTGGCTTTTGGTGCACAGCTCACGGAAAGCACACATCCCCACCTGAACTGCGACACGCCTGTATCGATCAGTCTTCCCAAGACAATCGAGAAGGAGTGGCGCAGTTTTATTGTCGGCGGGAAGATCATCTCGACGACACGTTACCTCCAGCATGGGGAATTGGACATCGACCCCAATGATTTTCCTGAGAAACTATTGCCGTTTGTGCAGGGTGTGATCGAAGTCTATCAGCCGCACCCAGTATTTGTGATCGACATCGCCCTCTGTGCAGGTAAATTTGCCATTTTGGAATGCAATTGTTTCAACGGTACAGGGTTTTATGGACATGATATCCCCAAGATCGTGCGTGCGGTGAATGCATGGATGCAGCGCCAAGATTCGTAAATTCACACCTTATTTCACCCACCTCAGCTTATGTCCAATATCCAGGCAACCTTCGGCAACATCGACATTTACCTTTTTGACCAGATCCAAAAAGGGAGATTTGCACGAACCAAGACGGTGATCGACATGGGTTGCGGAGGAGGACGCAACTTGGTCTATTTCCTGCAACAGGGCTATACGGTCTATGGGATCGATGCGCAGCCAGAGGCGATTGCGGTCGTGCAAGCCCTCAGCAGCGCGCTCGCCCCAGACAATGCGCTCGACAATTTCAGGGTCGCTCACATCGAGCAAAACCCCTTTGCCGCGCAGCAATTTGACCTCGTGATCTGCAATGCTGTCTTGCATTTTGCACGCAACGAGGCGCATTTTGAGGAGATGTTGCGCGCTATATGGGCAGCGGTTGCCCCTGGCGGATTTTTGTTTGTGCGATTGGCATCCATGATCGGGATCGAGGCGCACGTGCAGCCGCTTGGCGACGGGCAATACCTGCTTCCCGATGGTTCCACGCGGTTTTTGGTGGACGAGGCGATACTGCTGCGCTACCAGCGTGACCTAGGTTGCCTGCAGGTGGAGCCGATCAAGACGACCAATGTGCAAGGCCTGCGTTGCATGACCACTTGGTGCTTGGGACGGAACCCGCAACCCGTTTGATTGCCACCAATCGCAGTCTGTACGTGCGTACAACAAAACAACGAATTTGCTGATCGTGTCAAACATGATGTGATTAGCGACGTAGAACCTTGCCATAAAACGTAAATCAGAACTCCTCTAATATGAAAGCAGCTCAATACACCCAATACGGTCCGCCCGAAATCGTCCAAATCGTCGATGTTCCCAAGCCGACCCCTCGGGAAAACGAGGTCTTGGTGAAAGTCCACGCTACCACCGTCAACCGCACGGATTGCGGTTTTCGCAGTGCCGAATATTTCATTTCTCGGTTTTTCAGTGGTTTGTTGCGGCCCAAGAACAAGACCTTGGGCTGTGAATTTGCAGGAGAAATCGAGGCGATCGGCAGTGGCGTGACAACCTTCACGGTGGGCGACAGGGTCTTTGGATTCAATGACCAAACCTGGGGCGGCCATGCCGAATACCTCGTGATCGCGGAAAAGGACGCCATCACGACCATGCCTGCCGAAATCACCTTTGAGGAGGCAGCCCCAATCGCCGAGGGTGGGCACTATGCCCTTTGCGACATCCGCGCCGCCAAAGTCACCGCTGGGCAAAACGCCCTCGTGTATGGCGCCACGGGCGCGATCGGCTCTGCGGCAGTGCAGCTGCTCAAGGCCAAGGGGCTACGCGTGACGGCCGTCTGCGCGACGCCGCATGTGGCACTCGTGCGTGGATTGGGTGCAGACGAGGTGATCGACTATATGCAGCAGGATTATACACAGACCACCCAACGGTTTGACCTCGTGTTTGATGCCGTCGGCAAGACTTCCTTTGGGAAATGCAAGCCCGTGCTCACCTCCAAAGGCATCTACATCTCCACCGAGCTCGGCAAAAACTGGCAAAACGTCTGGTTCGCCCTCACGACGCCGATTTGGGGTGGTAAGAAGGTGCTGTTCCCGATCCCGACCATCAGCAAAGAGGATGTGGAGTATTTGAAAAGCTTGGTGGAAACCGGGCAATACAAGCCCGTCATCGATCGTAAATATACATTCAAGCTAGCCGACATCGTGGCCGCCTATCGGTATGTGGAGACCGGACAAAAGATCGGGAATGTGGTGGTCACAGTGGCTTGAGGGCGGAGCATGAACCTTAGGATAAGAATTCAACGCTATCCCATGAAAAAATACACAACGATTGCCCTCATTGCGATCGTCACCTTCGGCGGTTGCGTGAAGCTCGACATTGAAAAAGACACGCCCAAATGCATCGTGAAAGAAATCAAACAGTTCCAGCGCTCGGGCGTGTGCGACAATGCAGAAGTGGCAGCCTACACATTCCAAGGAAAAACCTTGTACGCGTTCAGCCTTGGAAATTGCCAAGTCGATAGCCAAGCCGACGTCTTGGATGACGAATGCAAGCTCCTCGGATCGCTCGGCGGCTTCGTAGGCAACACCAATATCAATGGCGAACCCTTCTCAAATGCCGTTTTCCTGAAGACCATCTGGTCGAAATGAGCAAATGCTATGTACTCAAAACTCTGAACCCAAAACCCAAAACCGGTTGAAAAATTTGAGTCCAAGGCCTCTGGCCGAAGGACTAATGACCATTTGCCTCCGGCAATTGGAGCCTGTTCTCGTTTGCCGGAGGCAAATG
>JANORP010000156.1:0-7398 GCA_031415375.1 Bacteroidota bacterium
GGCTTCGGCCGCATCCTCTCCTTGGGAGAGGAGTGCCTGATTGACCTCGCTGCCGAGGCAGCAAGTCGATCCGATGAGGCCTTCGCTGTATTCGCGCAGCAGCTTGCGGTCGATGCGTGGCTTGTAGTAGAAGCCATCGACAAATCCGATCGAGCAGAGCTTGATCAGGTTTTGGTAGCCTTGGGCATTCTTGGCCCAAAGGATCTGGTGAAAATTGGTTTTGAGCTTCTTTTTCTCGCCGTCGGTTTCCTGCTCCTCACGGCGCTTGAGGGAGTGGTCGTTGGCGATGTAAAATTCACAGCCCACGATGGCCTTGATGCCCTTGGCCTTGGCCTCCAAGACAAACTTGGGCACGCCATACATATTGCCGTGGTCAGTGATCGCAACCGCCTTCATGCCACAGTCACAGGCCTTTTGGATCATGTCACTGATCTTGGCAGCCCCGTCGAGGAGGCTGAACTCAGTGTGGTTGTGAAGGTGTACGAACTCCATTGCAGAATTTTCAGAATTAAACGAATCGGGCTTGGGGCTAAATTCTGAGGTTCAGAAATCGCGCCTTGACCCATGTGCAAAGGTAGCGCGGAACTGTGGAGGATGTGGGATTGGGTTTCCACATCATTTCCACGAAGGGCTAGATTTCGGTGCCGTTGCGGGGGAGGGGGTTGGCGTTTTGGTCGAAGCAGTTTTGGGCCGTTCCGGGGAATGCTTGGATGAGGGCGTGGCGGACGCTCGGCACGTCTTGGAAGACGTTGAACCAGATGGAGAAGAAGCCGGTGGCTTTGGCCTTCTGTAGCAAATCCTCTAGAAATTCATCGGGATAGAGATGTCCAAAATCTCTCCAATTCCGTTCGCTTGTGGCAGCACTGATCCATGCATCATGGCGTAGATTCCATCGGAGATCACTTGCCTTTCCACGATCGTCTTTTAATTCGGCCAATGCAGTCAGATCAATGGTTTCTTTAGCCTTGAGAGGATTGACAAGTGCATCGTTGCTGGGCACGGGAATGCAAGCCTTCTGACCAGGCTTCGAAGGATGGTCAAGTCTGATGTAATGGAACACCAGATGTGTATTATGATGCTCTGCCAGATAGAATTCTGCTGGGGATACTGCCCTATTCCCCTTGTACCGATTGCAAGCTCCGCAAGAAAGCAACAGATTTTCCCACGCCAAAATGGATCCAGGTTGGGCAGTTCCTTGTGGCGGATTTTTAGGTTGCACATGCTCTACTTCCGGGCCGTCTGTAAGCGGCATATTGCAATAGCAACAGTAGTTTCCAAGACGTGCCAAAAGATCCCCACGCCAGTAAGTGTAGTCAGAAACCACTTTTGGCCTGCCATTGATCATCGGGACATCTCCCTTATTGATCGGCCTCATGGAAGTTGCTTGAGTTTCAGCCGATGCATTTTCAAAAATGCCCTTACGCCTGGGTCCCCAACTTTTGCCTCAATTTCATCAAGCTCTCCGTTGACAGCAGGACCGACATGCTTTCCACTCGCCAAAGCAATCTCCAATTTTTGAAGATAGTCCGTTGAAAGATCCTCCATTTCTTGGTTTTCGAGCGAATAGGCACTCTTGACGCCCATAATTTCAGAAACGAGTTCCAGATCCAGGGTATTGGGATTGTAATCGATCAAACCATCGATATCGAATACTTCTTCTGCCCTGAGAGACTGAAGTATGTAGGGCGAATGCGTCGTACAGATAAACTGAATTTTCGGAAACGTGCGCTTCAAATCACCCACGATGCGCTTTTGCCAATTGGGGTGGAGGTGGAGGTCGAGTTCGTCGATTAGGACAATGCCGGGAGATTCCGTGACGGCGTTTTTTCCCAAGTGCGGATTCAGTCGAATACATCGCCATGCAATCGTTCCGACAAGCGCGACAACACTTTGGTAACCGTCACTTAGGTGCCGAAAAAGACGCCTCGTTTCCACACCATTTTCGTCAACCGATGTTCCAATCAGGTCATCTTCTGGGAAACTAAAACTCAAATCCGTCCAATTTGGCAGAACAGATAGAATGGCCTGCTTGACACAATCGAGGTGCTCACGGACAAAGCGCCTGTTCGGAAACTTTGTGGCTTCATTTTCAAAGGTCTTATACCAAGAGAGAAACCTTTTGGCCCCTCCTGTTTTACCCTTCATTGCGCCAAAATATCCATTTTCGATTCGGGATTCATTTGCCACATACTCGATTTCGACGCCTGGTTCTCCTAGATTCCTATCGGTTCCGAAAAAATCCAAAACTGGCAAGATTGGATCTTTCTTGTCCTGTAGTTCATTGATTAGTGAGTTTGCAAAATAAATTAGTTCGCTTGGGTATTCGAACTGCGAAATCTCAGAATCCTTCCCTAAAATATCTGGTGCAAAAGCTTTGATTTCAAGGAAAAAAGAAGTCCTGGAGACCTTATTTGGTTCTGATTCAAATTGTGCGGAGATAGAAAATGATCGGGCTCGCTCCTTGTTCCCAAACTCATCAATTACGTGCCGGATACCACCTGCATCAACCAAATTCGAAGCAGTAACTCTTTTTCCACTCGCGCGCATTTGGATTTCATTGACGAAGCCGACCTCTAACAGTCCAGCAATGGCCTCCAACACCGTCGTCTTCCCGCTCCCATTCTCTCCAATCAGCACGGTAAACAGCGAGGGAAACTCCACCCGCTGCTTCTCAAACATCCGAAAATTTTCCAGCTCGATCGAAAATATGCGCATAAGGCTACTCAAACGTTAAGTGTCATGGATTGCTCCACATCCTACCAAAAATACAAAAAATCCCCATCACCTACTTCCACTGCAACCACCGCCACCAAAACACACGCTTCCAGGTCTCGTAGTCCTTGGTTTGGATGCGGATCTCATCTTCGAGGGCTTTCATTTCGGCGGCAGGAATCGTCGCGCGTAGCTCGGGAATATCGGTAAACAAGGCCGCGAGGCGCATTTGACCAGGATCAAAGCCTTTCCAGAGCGCTTCAGGAACTTCGCCGGCAACCTGGACCTCGCCAAATTTGGGGTGGGTGCTGAAGTATGGACCTCTGAAGGCTGTGCTGTCAAACTGGATCGGGACCTGCCTGTGGTTGGGCCAATCGGGGAAATTGTCATCGAAGATGTCGAGGTGCCCATTGTCGAGGATCACATAATCGACACGGTTGTATTTGTTGAATTGCAGTATCCAAGCGATGAAATCAGCGTCTTTGCTGTACTGCAAGAGCGTGAGCAACTTGACCCGCTCACGGTACCGTGAGGCGGGATGGGTATAGTGGGCATTGGGGCAGATGAAGAGGTACATCGGCCGCAAGGCGGCTAGCTCTAAACGATTGGTGAGGAAGACCTTGCCCTTAGCGAGGGCATTGAAGCCCTCGATGCCCAGCAGGTCGGGCTGCCGATAGTCACGGGCCATATTGGTATTGTTGTCATTGATCTCATAGGTGTACATCATCGAGATGCTGATCGCATACACCGTGGCAAAGGCTACCGCAAGGCCCTTTTCCCAGACCGAACCTGTGAAATCACGCACCAGCGACAGCAGCTTGAGTCCGCCCAAGATGAGACCGACTTGGATCAGGTGCTCCTCCATGCCCACCATGCGCACATGCAGGAGCGGAAACGTGCGGTACATGCCCAGGTGACCTACCAATTGGTAGCCCAGCAGCGCGATGAGCATCACCAAAATGCCACGCGCCAGCTTGTTGCTCGGTGCCAGCGCGAGCAGGCCCACGATCCCCAGCAGCCCTTTCCAATTGTTGATCACATCAAATGGCAACCCATACATGTGCGGTTGAAACCAGCGGTTTTGATAGGAGTGCATCCCAAACCGCAGCATATCGCTCATCAAGGGTGCCCAATAGACCGCCGACACCGCCATCATCACCAGCCCCATCAGGGCCATCGGGCGATACTTGGCCCAGGCGCCACGCCAGCCGCCCGCGCGCAGATCGACCAGCAGTTGGATCGGTAGCCAGACGATGAGCAGGAAAAAATAATAGTAGTAGGTCATGAAGACCAGTCCGCCGATCACCCCACCGATGATCCAATCGCGGCGTTGCAAAGTGGCCGTCTCCCATGCCGCGACCCCATCGACCATGTGCAGACGCAGGCCCGCCACATAATACAGCGCCCAGGGCATAAAAACCACAAGGCTGATCACCTCAAACGTCTTGAAAGCCAAATTCGCGCGGCAGAGTGTCATCACCACCACCATCATCAAAAACGCAGGCAGCGCGGGCAGTAGCTTGCGCCACAGCCCATAGCAGGCTAGGGGCAACAAAAATGCAGCCCAATAGAAACCATATTTCATGGCCTTGATGCCCGTCGTGGATGTGAGCGCACCCACCTTGCCCACGACCCACTGGTACAGCGAGGGGTAAAATGCATGCAGGTCTTTGTAGGCAAAGTCTGTATTGCCCATGCCAGCGCGGTGCTTGACCGTGATCGCTGTGTTGAACCATGCATCCGTCTGTACACCGCCGGGCCCAATCTCAAATGATTGCCAGACCAGCATGGTCGCCGCACCCAACCCAAAGGCAAACATGTGCGTGAGCAGCACATACACCCAAGGCCGATCATGATACAACCATACCACTCCCATCATGCCGAGGCAGATCGTGACGAATACGGACTGTCCCATGAGGGGTTGATAGGGCCAATGAGGGATTTTAACGCCCTCAAATCCCAAAATCAACAAGTAAAAAGCAAGTCCAAAAGCAGCTGTGATCCACAAGTGGGGGTTGTGGAGCCATTGCCAGCGGCTGTGAGGTGGTGGGGTAATTTCCATTCTGAAACTCAGATTGGCGGCAATATAGGAATTTTCAGGGAGCCTGAGACTGCAAAAAAGAACCCGCCAAAGGCCAAATACTGCGTAATCCAATCTTCAAAATAGGTATTGACGGGAAACGAAAACTGCTGCAATTTGCAACATCTTGTCGATGCTGCACGCCGATTCCATTTTCCACAAAGACCTTCTCCCATGAGAAGGCCTGCGCGATATGTACAACAATGAAACAGCTACTCCTCACGCTTGCTTTGATCTTGGGCCTGTGCACTGTGGGCGCTGCCCAGCTCGATTCCTTTCACGTCTCCAAAGTCGGCCACCTCGCCTATGCGCAATCCCTCAACGATGTCTGGGGATATGTCGATTCCCTTGGCAATGAATATGCGCTGGTCGGAGCCGTCGATGGGGTTTCCATCGTGAGCCTTACCGATCCGACCCAACCGACCGAGGTCTTTTTCCTTCCCGGACTAGGCTCTACCTGGCGTGACTTTGCCACCTATGGCCCCTATGCCTATGTCTCGACTGAGGCACATGCAGGGCTGCGCATCATCGACCTGAGCCAATTGCCTGGCAGCGTCACCTTTCGGGACACCATATTCGCTGGTATGGGTACGACTCACACTGTCACCACCGATGAGTTTGGCTATGCCTATCTCAACGGACCCGACACGGTAAGTGGCGGCATTCTCATCTTGGACATCCACACCGATCCTTGGCGACCAGCGATCGTCGGCAGCTGGGACGGTCACTATGTGCATGACAGCTACGTGCGGGGCAACCTCGTGTATGCAGCTGGCATCAACGACTCCCGCTTCACGATCATCGACGTCACCAACAAGGCCAATCCCACCGTCGTCGGCACGGGCCTCTACCCCAACGGGTTCACCCATACCACATGGCTCGACGACACAGGCGAGATCCTATTCACCGCAGACGAGTGGCACGATGGCTATTACAAAGCATGGGATGTGAGCAACCCCGCCAATCCCATTTTCCTGGATGAATACCAAAGTCCGCGCAATCCCGGTGGCGTCTCCCCGCACAACCAATATTATCTCAATGGCTTTCTCATCAATTCCTACTATGAGCTTGGTGCCACCATCCTAGATGTGAGCCATCCCACCGCCATGGTCGAAACTGGCTGGTATGATACCTATCCCAGCCCAATAAGTGTCTTGGCAGGGGCTTGGGCCGCCTATCCCTACCTGCCATCGGGAATCATCTTGGTGAGCGACATCAGCGGCGGATTGTTTGTCTTGCAGCCCGACTATGTTCATGCTGCATTTGTGGAGGGCACCCCGACCAATGCTGTCACGGGCACCCCCATTGTGCAAGCCAGCATGGCCATTGTCGGCACCACAGAGCAAGCCATGACCGATGCAGCAGGTTATTATGCAATGGGCCTGCTGGACTCGGCGTTGTATCAAGTCACAGCCACGGCTTATGGCTATTTCCCCGCCGATACCATGGTCTGGATGATCAATGGGCAAAACATTGTTTGGAGTCCGCGCATGCAACCGCGCCCTGTCGTGGGATTGCAGGTACACGTGCAAGATGCAACGACAGGTCTGCCCATCCCCAATGCCAAGGTGCAGGCCATGTCAGGGACCTTCAAGCAGGTCTATCAATGCAATGCCAATGGCGACATTGCCGACCCCACCATCCTTGCCGAGACCTACGACATCGGCGCTTGGAATTGGGGCCATGTACAAGGACACGTGAACGTGATCATCGACGCTTCGTTCAATAGCGTGACCATTTCCCTGCAAAGGGGCTACGAAGATGATTTTGCCCAAGACTTGGGATGGACGATGCAAGGGGCATTTGGCGAAGGGCGCTGGGAGCGCGATGTCCCTAGGGGCACCCGCAACAACAGCACTTTGGACCCATGTGCCCCTTACAACGACTATGCAGGTGACTTTGGCACCGAGTGTTATGTCACCGGCAATGCAGGCATCCTCATGGACGATGACGACGTCGATTCCCGCACCCTCCTCACGAGTCCTGTGATGGACCTGTCGGGATGGATCAATCCGCGCATCCATTTTCGTGATTGGTTGGTGAGCGTGAACCCCAATGGCTCGACGGGGTCTTGGGACTCCATCGTCCTCTACATCGACAATGGCATCCAGCGCAACCGCGTATGGTTTAGGCGCAATCTCATTTCCCCCATGTGGCATCCCGACTCCGTGAGCATCGGCGGCTTGATACCGCTCACCAGCAACATGCGCCTCATCGTGGTCGCCAATGATGGCCTCACGCCCAGTAGCGTAGAGGTCGGTTTTGATGCCTTCCGCGTCATCGACACGGGCGTATTGGAAGCCGAGCAGCCCTTGGAGGCACCTGTGGCGCAGCTCACAGCCTGGCCCGTACCATTTTCACGCGCGCTACATCTGCGCTATCAACTTGCATCCGATGCGCCAGCCGAGCTCATTGTTACAGACCTCGCAGGCCGCACCCTGAGCCGCTACCCCATCGACGCCATCGCCGGTGAACTTTCGATTACGGTCGATTGGCCCGCCGGCCTCTACTTTGCAACCTTGCACGAAGCGGATGGCCATGCTGTGGTCGTGAAGCTCTGCAAGGAATGAGGGATTTACCCCCGTCGATATTGGGGTGCATCACCC
>JANORP010000157.1:0-29443 GCA_031415375.1 Bacteroidota bacterium
CCTTCGTCGAGCCTATTATAGACTCTTTTATAGACCACGCCCACTGTAGCCGTCACGAGGACAAAACAATGGCCGTCTTTGAGGACTTCCCAGTTCTCGATGTATTCGCCGACGACGATCGTGCCCGGCATGAGGGGCAACATGGAGTCACCTGTGATTTCAAATGCGCGGTAAGTGCCTTGGGGCAAGTTGGGCAATTGGAAACGGGGCAATTCCTCGATGTACTCGGGGTCTGCATAGCCATTGAGGTAGCCTGCAGCCGCCTTTTGGCGCACGAGCTCGATGTTTTCGCGGTCATGGGCATCGACGGTGATCGACAAGACGCGCAAGCGCTTGCCGCTCAAGTCGGGTTTCTCATTGTCAGACCCACGAATGTGGCTCGCAGCCGACTCGGCCAGATCGACACCGATCAATTGGTCCATGGAAATGCCAAAATAATCAGCCATCACCTGCATGGTTTTGATCTTTGGCTCGGCGCGCCCCTCCTCATAAGCCCCGATCACAGAGCGCGTAACACCAATTTCATTGGCAAACGCGTCTTGTGTAAGACCCTTCTGCTTGCGTAAATAGCGGATATTGGAATTAATCAGACTCATAGACTAACTTTTTTTGCAAAATATTTTGACTTTAACCAAAACTTTGAGCATCTTTGCTCCGTGGATTTAGCGTAAAGCTAAGAACATTGACAGGTTGATGCAAATTTTTTTGAATCTCCTGGCACCAAAGTCGGTAAAAAGCTACGGAATAGGAGACCGCAGCAGACGACCGGCCCGCGGGAAAGCAAAAATCGTGCGCAAAATGCTCATACTTGCAGGGCAGGCAGCACACGATGAGAGGGGTGACGCTCCGTGTCTGACACTGTCAGCGGCGAGACGTCTAGGCGCTCTTTGAGGTAATGCAGAAGTAAATTTTGCCACCAGCATCTGGGCATATAGCACTTAGCAGGCACGCTAAGGCAATATATCCAGCAACCTGCGGTCGGCAACCCAGCCCACAAAAGGCAGCTTCTGTAAGGATCGTAAACCGTGTCACCCCTTGCTCGATCATCAAACCATCGCTTTACAAGGACTAGCCACGTCGTCACGCACCCGCTCAACGCAGGTCAAGCCCCAACGCAATGCGCGCCAAGGCATCCACCCGCGCCGAGCCGCGATGACGCACCACGACGCCCCTTGCAGAAATACTATTCCTATTCGCGAAGTGTAAAAACTAGGCCGATACGCATTTCGTGTAGAAAGCCCACAGACGCGATGGCAGCACAGAGCTTGGCAGATACGCATCTAGCGTCTGCGCCACAGGCTCGACTGTCGCCGCAGCCTATGAGACATGCACCACGCACATATACTTATAGTACATGCACGAGGTCCAAGCATTTCCAAGAGACTAGCATCTCTGGGGAATGCGCGACCCACAACCATGCTGGTAGCCCAAAATCTGCAAAAACCTCCAAAGAATGCCCAAGACGACGCTCCCAGACATGCCATGCATGCAGTGCGCGCGCATACAGAGAAACGCAATTCGGCCGCAAGCCGCCGCAGCTGACATCAACAGCAGCTGCGCAAGCGCCCGGCTGAAAACTTGAGGCAGACGCATGTAGCAGTCCCGGCTGCGCGATACCATCGCGCGGCAAGGCATTGCCATGCGGCTGTCGCAAGCGGATCCAAAAAGGACTCACCATTTAGCCCTCCAGCACCTGTGCGACCAGCGCGGCCACGGCCTACGCTAGACGCCCAGCTGGGACAGCTATGCCCTGCAAGCGCCCCTTTTGCGTCATATACTACGGAATGTAAAACAGCAACTCCTACGGAATGAATGTCAACCGCGGCCAGCCGCCATGATCTTGGAATCGGTCATGGAGAGGAGCCGCAAGGAGGAATCATGTTTCTGAACGACAATCGTGCAGTAGTGCACATGGATCTCGACACCTTTTTCGTGAGCGTGGAGCGCTTGCGCGATAGCCGCCTACAAAGTCGGCCGCTCATCATCGGCGGCACCGGTGGGCGGGGCGTCGTCTCCAGTTGCAGCTACGAGACCCGCACCTTTGGCGTGCGCAGCGGCATGCCGATGAAGCTGGCCCGCAGGCTATGCCCTGCAGCCACCATCATCTCAGGCGATTATGAGCTTTACAGCAAATACTCAGACGATGTCACTGAGGTTGTAAAGGCCCATTCGCCTGTCTATGAAAAAGCATCAATCGATGAATTTTATGTCGATATGACGGGCATGGAGCGGTTTTTTGGCGCCTACAAGTGGGCGGCAGACCTGCGACAACGCATTGCCCGGGAGACGGGACTACCCATGTCGATGGGCATGGCTGTGAACAAGACCGTGGCCAAGGTTGCCACGGGCGAGATCAAGCCCAATGGCCAGATGGAAGTTTCCAGAGGAATGGAACAGTCATTTCTAGACCCCTTGTCGGTGAGCAAGATACCGATGGTGGGCGAAAAGACCACTCAGTTTTTGAGCAATCTAGGTGTGCGGCAGGTGCGCACATTGCGGGAGATCCCGCAAGAATTCCTGCAACGCATCATGGGCAAACCTGGCGTCACGCTATGGCAGCGTGCACATGGCATAGACGACACGCCAGTCGAGCCCTACAGTGAGCGCAAAAGCATTTCTGCTGAGCAGACATTTGCCGAAGACACCATCGACATCGTAGGCCTGCGCGCCACGCTGGCGCGGATGACCGAAAAGCTCGCCTTCTCATTGCGAGAGAGCGAGAAACTCACTGCTTGCATCACCGTGAAGATTCGTTATGCCGACTTCAACACCCTGACCAAGCAGGCACGCATCCCCTACACTGCCAGCGACCACGAGCTGGGCCACAAAGCCCAGGAGCTCTTTGAGCAACTTTATGATCGACGCCAGCGACTCAGATTGGTCGGTTTGAGATTTTCCCATTTGATCTCTGGTGGATATCAGATAAATTTGTTCGAGGATACACAGAAGCAATTGCGGCTGTACGAAGCGATCGACAAGATCAAGTTTCGTTTCGGCGCGGATGCGGTCATGAGAGCCAGTGCCTTTGGCGAGATTGGCCGCGCACGTGAGCAGCGGGAAAGTAACGGGAATGAAGGAGCCTCCAAAGCACCGACATCGCCCTATACAACGCCCCAAGTTCGCGCATCGCGACGAGAGTTGCCTGAAAGGGTGCCGCACGGCGACCTTTGGCAACCCACGCAAGACGGCTTCTAGCAACGTGGTAATTGCGTGTGTCCCATCTCCTCCTTCCCTGATGGTTTGGACCTTTTAAATTTCTATGCAATGGTACAACTGAGAAATGAAGTACCGGGAGGAGTGTATTTTTTTGTGAGTTTGGAAGCAAAAGGCAAAGCCCCGGTTTTTAGAGATGCCTTTTTCAAGACCAAGGTCGAGCGCCGTTGGACGGCGCACATGGCCCAATATCCGCACACGTCTGCCAATGAATTCGTTGTGAACGACAATGCCGTTCATGGACTCATTGTCATGACACCCGAGGTCAAAAACCCCGATCAACTGCTCGAGGAAATGCTTGGCCGATTTCAACAAATCGTCCTCGAAGACTGGCATGCCGGCGGCGAGCTCTGGAACCCCGTTCCAAAAGTGCGCCGCATCACCAAAAAGGAGGAACTCAACAGCCTCCGCGACTTCATCGTCCAGAAAATGCTCGGCGGCAAAGAACTTTCCCGCCTCGAAGAGCTCGATGACGAGGAAGAAGATAGCTACGGCCCCTACGATAACTGACGCAGTGTGCGTGAGGTGTGCAAGAGCATAGTTTGAGAACGAGGTGCCAGCGTGAGCGCGAGCACAAGGTCTGCTTGCGGAATGTAAGCGCGAATAGCGGTGCGAAGGAACGCATCGGCCGAAGCGCTTACGCTCTTGCACACTGAAGAAACCTGTCTGTGTTGCGGCTACCCACGTAGTTTGTAGCCCAGAAGCGGCCTCGCAAAGCAAAGCTTTGACGAGGAATCCAATCCATAAGTATCGATCAGCTCAGCAGGCGCGGGTGTCTGGCGGTGATAGCCGCCAGCCCCGTAGCCCATTGCCTGCCAGACGCGTGAGGGCGGATGAAGGATTGCAGATGCAACACTACTGATGCCGAGCACAATAAAATCAAAAAAGTCCCACAGCAAGGGGCATAAGATTATTGTGCCCAACATCACGCCTTTCATGTTCATATAAGTGCCAGAATCGGATCCCCAATCAATGTCGTTAAATTAAGGACATCTCTAAAAACCCATGATGCTGCGTTGCTCAGTTTTTTAATCGCCTCATTTGCAGTAGTAAACATCGGCTTTAAGAAAAGCGAAGCGCCTTCCCGTTGCACGCCGCGCCTTCGTGAAACGGGGAGGATGCAGTGCCTGATGCGTTTTTAGAGATGTCCTCAAGGGTTTCCAAACCATTTGACGGTGGTATCTGCAAGTCCGAAGGACTTGAATGTGAATAGCCCCCGCATTTCATGCGGGACGCGGCGTAGGCGAAGCCTACGGCTGGAGCAGTACCAATTCCAAACCCCTAATGGGTTGAATATGAATGCAATATGGCCAACCCTTTCGGGGTTGGGGCATGTTGCTGCTAATACCCCGAGCTTCGCTCGGGGCTATTCACCTTGAAGCCCTTCGGGCTTCATTGGTCATAAGGGCACCTGTAAGAACCCATGGTGCTGCGTTGCTATTTGGCCAGTTATGGAAGCTTGGGGTGACGACAGCAAGCAAAACACCAATCCGCCGAGGGCCATGTGCGTCAACTTAACGTTCGACACCAACCCAATAACCCTTTAGGAGCTAAATGTGAACAGGTTACAACGTGCGTTCCAGATTGTTCAACTCCGCCTGCGGCGGATTGGATTTATCTTTTGTTCGCAGACCGTGGGCCCTGCCCACGCCGCATCCCGCATGAAATTCGGGGGTTACTCACATTGAAGCCATTCGGGCCTCGTTGGCCGTGCAAGAGGGCTATTTAGGAGATTAAGTTGACGCCAATCTATGGGCGGATTCACCTTGGAAAAATCAGCACCTCTAGCGGGGCATGACCTTCCCATGCCCAAAAGCAGCATTGCCCCCACCCTTCCAACGCATCTTTTTGTTCCACACACGACCACCCAAAAATTGCATTACAACACCCATACCTGCTTCAGTTTACGCTACGGTGTATTCACCGTCGATAAGCTCATCGCCGAGGCCCTCGACAAAGGCCATAGCACACTTGCTGTCACCGACATCAACAACACGTCGGCGGCACTCGACTTTGTGATGAAGGCCCGCGCACAAGGCATCAAGCCCATCGTCGGCATCGAATTTCGCACCGACAACCAGCTCAACTACATCGGCCTTGCACGCAATGCAGCAGGGTTTTTCCAGCTCAACACCTTCCTCTCAGAGCACCTACACCGGGCAGCGCTCACCCAGCCAGGCCAGGCCGGCACTAGCAACGACAAGCGCAAGCAGGCCATGCAGGCCCAGCATACCGCCTCCGAACCCCGCAAAGATGAACTCATCCCCGAAGGACCCGGCTCCGTTTTGCCCAGCAACATGCGCGAACTCAAATTCCCGGAGCGCGCACCGCAATTGCCCGATACATATTTCATCTATCCATTCGACAATTGTCCAGCACCAGAGACCTTGCAGGAAAATGAATTTGTCGGGATCAAGCCCGTGCAACTCAACAAACTATTTACCTCTCCCTACCGCCAATTTCCCCAGAAGTTGCTGTGTTTTTTGCCCGTCACCTTTCCCAACCGCGTCGGCTACAACACCCATCGCCTGCTCAGGGCCATCGACCGCAATATCCTACTGAGCAAGCAAGACCCAGACGATATCGCCGCCGCAGACGAGACCATGTACAGCATGGCCGACTTCTTGTGCCTCTACAAAGACCACCCTTACATGGTCACCAACACTATGCGCCTCATGGAGCAATGCACGTTTGAGATGACCTTTGAGCGCCCCAAAAACAAATTGCACTTCACAAGCACCAAGCAAGACGACCGCAAATTGCTGGAAAAGCTCGCCTATGACGGCCTGCATTACCGCTACGGCCACAGCAATGCCCTTGCACGTAAGCGCCTTGAAAATGAACTCGATGTGATTGATCGCCTTGGATTCAGTGCCTACTTCCTTATCACTTGGGACTTCATCCGCTATGCGCTAGCACGCGGTTTTTTCCATATTGGGCGCGGCTCGGGTGCCAACAGTATTGCGGCCTATTGCATGGGGATTACCGACGTGGACCCAATAGATTTGGACCTCTATTTTGAGCGATTTTTGAATCCGCATAGGACCTCGCCACCCGACTTCGACATCGACTTTAGTTGGACAGACCGCGACGAAGTCATCGATTATGTCTTCAAGCGTTATGGCCACGCGCATACTTCCCTCATGGCGACCTACAATACCTTCAAAGGGCGCTCGATCTTGCGCGAATTGGGGAAAGTATTTGGATTGCCGAAGGAGGAAATCGACAACCTAGTCGCCAACCGCCGCAATCCCAGCATGGACGACCGCATCGTACAACTCATCTACCGCTATGGCCGAGAACTCGAGGGCCTGCCCAATCACCTCGGCATCCACCCGGGCGGCATCCTCATCACCGAAGACCCCGTGCATTGCTTCAGCGCGACAAGTGTACCGCCCAAAGGCTTCCCCATCGTGCAATTCGATATGTTTGTGGCCGAGGAAGCCGGGCTTTACAAATATGACGTCTTGAGTCAGCGTGGGCTTGGGCATATCAAAACCTCATACGAAGTCGTGCGCAATAACCGTGGCGTGACCGAAGACGTCCACGACGTGAAGCGCTTCAAAAACGACCCCAAGATCGCCGAATTGTTGCGTACCGGCAGGACAATCGGCTGTTTCTATGTCGAGTCACCCGCCATGCGGCAATTGCTGCGCAAGCTGCGTTGCGACGACTATATTACGCTTGTCGCAGCGAGTTCCGTAATCAGGCCCGGCGTCGCCAAGAGCGGAATGATGCGGCAGTACATCGAGCGGCATTTGATGACGACACGCGGGTCAGCGCAGCGGAAATTGGGAGGTAATATTGTTGTTGGTGACGTTTGTAGAGACGCGATGAATCGCGTCTCTACAAACCCAAATGACGCCAACGGCGTCACTACCAACAACGACGGCAAACAAACAAACGATGACGCCAAGGGTGTCATTACCCCCACCAACAACCCCAACAATACCGCCTGGTACTTACACCCCTCGATGGCCGATTACCTAGGAGAAACCTACGGCGTGATGGTCTATCAAGAGGACGTAATCAAGGTCGCGCACTATTTTGGCGGGGTCGATTTGGGCGAAGCCGATATCTTGCGGCGGGCGATGAGCGGCAAATACCGCTCCGCCGATCAATTCAATTTATTGCGGGAGAAATTCTTTGGCAATTGCCGGGGCAAGGGCATCGCCGATCACCTCACAGGCGAGGTTTGGCGGCAAATGGAGAGCTTTTCGGGCTACTCCTTTTGCAAAGCACACAGCGCGAGCTATGCCGTCGAGAGCTATCAGAGCCTTTTCTTCAAGGCCTACTATCCGCTGGAGTTTATGGTCGGCGTCATCAACAATTTCGGTGGATTTTACCGCACCGAAGTCTATCTGCACGAGGCGCGCATGGCGGGGGCACATGTGCTTGCGCCCTGCGTCAACAATTCCACATTTATGACCCGCCTCGATGGCCAAGATTTATGGATGGGCTTCGTGCACATGAGTGGCCTGGAGCGGAAAATGGCCGAAATATTGTGCGCAGAGCGGGGCGAAAACGGCTCCTTTCGCAGCATGGACGACTGCCTGAGACGCGTGCCGATCGGCTTGGAACAGGCGACCTTGCTCATCCGGATTGGTGCCTTCAGATTCACCCACAAAAGCAAGAAAACCCTGCTTTGGGAAGCCAACATGTACTTTTCCAAAGCCCCCGCGCGCAAGCAAAGCACAGCACTCTTTGCCATCGAGACCAAAGATTGGACGCTCCCCAGCCTGCCCGACGACCCGATCGAGGACACCTACGACCAAATCGAAATATTAGGTTATCCGCTCTGCTCGCCCTTTGAGCTCCTGAGCGAAAAAATGCACCCCAACGAAGTCTTTGCAGCCGACCTAGAAGGCCGCGATGGCACCAAAATCAAGCACGGCGACCGCGTGACCATCAGCGGTTACCTCATCAGCACCAAGCAAGTACGCACCAGCAAAGGCGACATGATGGGCTTCGTGGACTTCATCGACGCGCGCGGCGATTGTTTCGACGCCACGATGTTTCCCGATACATTTATGAAATACCCGATCCTAGGAATCGGCGTGTACCGCATGACCGGGCGGGTGAGCGACGATTTTGGCGTCGCGACCTTGGATGTGCAGGAGATTAGGCGGATGGGCTACAAAGGGGATCCGAGGAGGGATTGAGCAAAAGCAGATGCGGCCCGCGGCCTCAGGCCGCAGGGCTACCGAACTCAGGCCTCCGGCCTGCGAAATGGGTGAAACTGTTATCCGCAACCGAATGTGGATTACTCGGGCGAGCAAAGTCGTGTCAATGATGGAGATTTGGGGTGGACATTTTGACTTTAGAGAATATGAAGGATGACTTTTGGTATTTGGCAGAGGTAGGTGAGAAGAAAAATCAACTATTGGATGGCTATCTATTGGAAAATGATAGTCTCCAGGGAGCGACAATTGGTCCACTAAGGCAAATCAATATTTTCGTAGGCGAGAATAATAGCGGAAAGAGTAGATTGATACGCAGAATTATGAACCATGCCAAATATAGGTTCGGGTTCAAAAGCCAAAATCAATCTCCGAAATTACTTCAGGATTTGGCATCCGCAGTTAATAAACCCATATTAAGAAACAAACAGGAGATTTATCTTACGTTTTCAGTCCAGGATGAAATCCCTGAAGAATTAGGCGTTGATGAGTGGACATCCACGTCGATACAAAATATAGGTATTATTAGTGGTGATCAAATCCAAATAGCACTGGAAACTCTACATATTAGCCTGAAAAAAGACTTCCTTAATGTACGCAAAATACTTGAATTAGAGCCAAAGGAACGACTAATGTATCATTCTGAAAATAAGATTTCAGAGTACCTCCTTCAAATAAAAATCGTGCTAGCCCTGTGCTGTGGTCCAAATTCAGATCAATTTTGGTCTTCAGCCCGTACTAGACATTCGAGAAATCGTCAAACAACGGCTCCCAGAAGGATTGAAAAGGCCTCCTTAGAGGAAGAAAATTTGAACAAAATCTGCGAGCTCCTAGAAGCAATCAAGGGTTTTACCCAAAGAAGTGTTGAAACCAATTCTAAAGTATACGTGCCTATCCTTCGTAGCACTCACAGGTTATGGAATCATGATGAAAGCAATCCAAACCAAGGATTGTTTGGGTTTACAGTCAGGAAGAATTACAAAACAGAGCTTACCGAAACCGTAGAGATTCATACCGGGCAAGAGCTTTTCCACAAAATTTTAGAAGCCAGAAACGGGGAAAGCACAAAAAGGGAGGAGTTCGAAGCTTTTGAAAAATTCATCTCTGACCAATTTTTCCCTGGAAAAAAAGTAGATATCGTTGCAAAAATCGTAAATCTTAGCGATCCTGAAAAACTCCGAGAGGCGATCATGCAACAATCCATTAGCGTGAGCATCAATGGCGAAGAGCGTGACATCCACAAACTCGGCGATGGCGTCCAAGCCCTCATCATGCTCACCTTCCCCATCTTCATGGCAGAGCCAGGCTCCTTCATTTTCATCGAAGAGCCAGAACTCAATCTCCATCCAGGCATGCAACGAATTTTCTTGGAAGTCTTGAAGAAATTCAGCGAAGATGAAGAAAAGAATCTCACCTTCTTCATGACCACCCATTCCAATCACTTCTTGGACTTGACGATCACCGAAGATGCGCCGGTTTCAATTTTTACACTGCGGAAGAACGAGGAGTCGAAGAAATTCGAAATTCGGAATGTGCATTCTGGTCACAATGAGCCCTTGGAACTATTGGGCGTCCAGAATTCCTCGGTCTACATTGCCAATTGTAGCCTTTGGGTGGAAGGCCCCACAGATCGGAGATACATTCGAAAATACCTTGACTTGTACATAGATGAAAAGAAGAAAACACCGTTCAAGGAAGACCTGCACTATGTCTTCTTTCTATATGGAGGCATTCTACTCAACAATTACTCACTCGAAGAGGCGATCCCGTCTAGCGATGAAAAAATCAGAGCAAACAGGTTGAACAATCGCTTTATGTTGGTTGCTGATAAAGATGACAGTCCAGCAAAGCAAGAAATCCACAAGCTTCGAGACAAACTTAGAAAAAATGGCTTTGAATATGTCACCACGTCACCAGCAAGGGAGATCGAAAATCTGCTATCGAAGGAAATCTTGATCGAAGTGCTACCCAAAGTGTTTTCTGGATGGCTTGGCAAAAAAGGTGAAGCAATAGCTTTGCTCGATGCAAAGGAGATTCAAAAAACTGCATTGCTTACATTGCTCAGAAGAGAAATCGGAACAGCTGGACTCAAAGCTTCGTACTCCAAGGAAACGATCAACGGCTTCAATGGAGCCGACAAGAAAGCAATTTGTGAGGAAGCGCTGAAAGTCATGACTTGGAAGAAAATGAGCCCAGAAGCGAAGAAATTCACGGAGAAGATTTACAATTTTATTGCTTCACAGAATGCTATGGGTGCTAGCAATAGCTGAATTTGACAGTAACAGCTTCTGAATCCACTGCGGCCAGAGGCCGCAGGGTCGATAACCCTGTGGCCGGAGGCCACGGGTTCGAAGGGTACATCCATTGCCCTCGCAACGGCTACTTCATTCGCGCAGGTAAAGACTCCCGTTTTTGGTGGTGATTTTCCTGAGTTGACCGCTGCCCGCTAGGACCTCAAGCTGCGCTTCAGCGGCTTGACGTTCGGTGCCGCTGAGGAGGGAATATTCTTTGGCGGTCATGGTGGGCCAATGCGCGAATAGGTGCTCCCAATCGGGTGTATATGCGCTTTTGGTGGCTTGGGGATATGCCTTTTGAATTGCATGTTCATAGATTTCGTAGGGCCGCGAACCATAAATGAGTTCACTATGCCCCTGTTCATCTACAAAAAATAGGGTCGGAAATCCGCGCACGCCCATCTTGCGGGCCAAATCGAGGTCTTCTTGAAAAAGACGCTTGGCATCGCCTTCAAAATCGGCTTTGAGCTGTATGGGATCGAGACCGCTGTAACGGGCTGCAGCTTCCAAATGCTCCCAACGCGTGATGTTTTTCTTCTGCAAAAAAACCATCTCCCGCAGCTTCCTCAGGAAAACCAAGGCTTTGCTGGGATCTTGCAACTCGGCGGCTTTGAAGGCAATCGAGGGAGGGTAAGATGAATCGAGCGGATCCTCCAGCCACACGTCTCCATCGATCGGCATATCGTAATATTGGCTCACCTCATCCCAGTGATGGGCCACGTCAGATGGCTTGCTGATGCCGCCACTGTTGTAGCTCCAATCGGGCAGTAGCCCACCCATATAGTATTGAATTTCAAGCAGGCCACCATATTCCAGCTTCAACTTACGCAGCTGTGGCTCGACACCCCAACACGATGAACAAATCGGGTCGGTGAAGTAGAGCACCTTGATCGGTTTGACAATCGGAGCTGCGGTTGCGGCAACTGCCGAATCTTCTGATCCCGGAAGCATGCACATGCCCGCCTCTAGATCACAATTCATTGCATTTCCTTGTTCCATATTTTTCATACTCCTTTTGATTTGTGCATTGCAACTCAGCAAAACCGACAGCAGGCCCGCCAGCATCAGACGATTGAGCGACATCAAAGGCTGTCTTATCGGCCTGCTTTGTGCCTCACATCCAGCGGCATACCGAGGCATCCACAATCTTTCAACTGCATACCAGACATTCATCGACTTCTTTGGACCCACTTGCATAACCATTTGGTTTTCCTCAATTTCGCACTAGATTTTTCACAAAGCAACTGCGGCTTTTGCTGCCGATCAATTGGTCACTAAAATATGACTACCCAAGAAAGCATGGAAAAGGAGAGCAATTGTCCCGCAGAGGGCTTGCTGAAGATGCTGCATGGAAAGTGGAAGCCTCAAATCTTCAGACTCGCTGCCGAGGCGCCGCTACGGTTCAACAGCCTCCTGCGGCAATTGGAGGGCGCGAGCAAGCAGTCGATTACAGTCGCCTTGCGTGAAATGGAAGAAATGGGGCTACTGAGCAGAGCTGTCATCGCGCTAAAGCCCTTGCACGTCGAATACATGCTCACCGACAAAGGCCGTGCGCTCATTCCGGTCTTCCTTCAATTGGAGCAACTGTCATGATCGTGCCTAGGTTTAAGAGCAATCACTTCTGACGATTTCCTGCGGCCCCCGAAGGTCGGGGCGCAGCAGAGGCCGCATGGTCGATATCCGCCGTGGCGGAGTGGACGCCGCGGGCTCATTTATTCCCCGCACACTTCTCCCACATGCCTACAAAATTCTCTGCGGAGTGCATAAAAGCGGCCTTCTCCCCTGCTGTCATGCCTGCGGCGTCCCAGGCGCGCATGTAGTCGGGCCACAGGCCGTAATGGGCGACGCCATCGACGTTAAAATCCCAGGTGCGGTTGCCTGTCTTGCAACGTGTGAAGGTAGCGTCGTAGGTGATCGTGATGCTGCTGTCGGGTGCAGGCAGCGGTGAAAACCCGCCGACGTCGGTGCCGATCGCAATATGGGAGGGGCCAAATTGCTGTGCAACTTGGCGGTAGGTCTCCACAAATTCGCGGGCGTTTATCCCATGGCCTAGGCCGACCATGCCGCCGATCTTGCGCAGGATCGCATATTGCGCAGCTGTGCGACCACCTTCATGACCCGATGCGCCACGCGGGCCGCTGTGCCCGCTGTTTACAGGATAATTTCGTGCGAGGGCCATTTGCAATACTTCATCGGCCATCTTTTCACTCATGTGATCGATGTCGATGAGGAAGCCTTTTTGCATCATGTAGCCAATCCCGAAGCGGCCACTCTCGGTGATTCCGAGGCTATTGCGATGGCCATTCCCAGGAATCGTGTCCCAATATGTGTAATTCCCCTTCTTGCCGGGATTCACATTCTTGGGCAATAACAAAGGCATAAACATTTTCGCAACACCATTCAGACCTTCAATGGGATTCTCCAACCGCATGCCGATGCCACTTTCTGCCGTGTTAATTTGCTCGGGAATGTACTCGCTGCCGGTCACAAATTTATTGGCGACGTTGAGGGTAGAAAGGGCAAGGGCGGTGCCGCCAAACACGGTGTTGTTGAGGTGGACCGGGAAAATATAACGGATGCCCAAGTCCCACAATGTGTCCAATTCCGCTTGTATCTGTGCCTCTGTCGGATGCGGATTAAACTGCGCAGGATAATCGTCGGCTGGGGCATACCAATTGCCGAGATTGTCCATTTCCGTTCCCAAGATCACGGCCAATTTTCCTGCACCCACAATGCGTCTGCTATCTTGCGGCGTGTAGGCGATCTCCATAAAATCGGATGAGGCGACCATGTCTTTGATGCCCTGCACAATATCAAACAGCACCTGTCGATCATCTTGGGGGCCAGTCGTTTTGGCGGCGGAGGCGATGCAATGACTGCTCACTGCGAGCGCGCACATGATGTTCAATCCGCCGTCGTGGGCGCGCTCTATCCAATCAATCCACATCTGCTGATGCAAGATCGAGCACCAGCTGGGCCAGGTCTCAAAATCGGGATAACCTTCCTTGCCATCATGCCA
The DNA here is from genome assembly GCA_031415375.1 of Bacteroidota bacterium. Taxonomy (GTDB): domain Bacteria; phylum Bacteroidota; class Bacteroidia; order J057; family JADKCL01; genus JADKCL01. Next base: position 13,707 of record JANORP010000157.1, read on the forward strand.
AGTTGCGCAATTTTGTTGCTCGGTCTGCATGGCGACCTGCGCCCGCAAAAGATTGCCGTGTGGATTGCCAAAACCCCAGGGGCTGTGGTCGGGCTTGCAGTTGTGCAGCGCCACCGCAATATCCCCGTAGGGTGCGCCATAAAACAATTGGCGGCCATAGGCAAGGTCACCTCGCGGATGCGCGTGCATGTCCACGTAACCTGTGAGCGTGCCTTGCAGCGGTACTTGTGCCTGCGTACCCGCGACCATACACAAGAAGCCCAAAAGGCAAAGCATTTGGAATCTGAGGGTGCGCTGATTACTTTTCATGTGCAAACTGGAGTTGAGGGCATTGGGCAGTAAATCTAATTCTTATTCGGATTGCGCAGTCGGTTGGGTGGGGAAATCGTGATTTCCCGTTCGTCGGCCTTCCCAAAAACCATGCTTGGGGGGCCGACGAACGACCTGTTCACAAAGATTCCCTATCTTCGCTCCAAATTATTCTCCCAAAATGCGCGACAAAGTCTTGCTCCTCGTCCTCCTTTGCTTTGCGGCCTTCCCTGCGAATGCGCAAAAAACCACCCTCCCCAAAGGCGCCCATGAGCAGCACCAAGCCGCTTACAGCCACCCAGAATTTAAGAACGAGCAGGCTTATGACCGCGCGCAGGGCATCAAACATGACCAGCAGCACATCCTGAGCAGGAATTGCATTTTGCAAAAGCAGGTTTACGGGTGGCATCCCGCATGGTCGGGAACGGCTTACCAGCAGTATGATTTTGCGCTGCTCACGACGGTGGCCTACTATTCTTATGAGGTCGATGCGGCGACGGGCTTTCCCAAGACCATCCACCAATGGCGCGAAACGCAGATGGTCGAGATGGCCCATACTGCGGGCTCACAGGTGGAACTCACAGCCTCGCTTTTTGGCAAGGACACCGGCATTTTGCTCCGCAATCCAAAGGCTTGCAAGCAACTCTGTGACAGCCTCTTGAGTCTGGTGCAATACAAGGATGCCGATGGGGTTTGTATCGATTTTCAAGGTTTGCAGGCGCGGGACAAGGCACCCTTTGTGACCTTGGTCGATAGCCTCGCGGCCAGATTGCGCGCTTGGCGCAAGGAGGCGTCGATCACGATCACCTTGCCCTCCAGCGATGCCTTGGGCGCTTATGACATCGCTGGCCTGAGCAGAAATGTGAACCGCATGATCGTGATGGCCTACGATTTCCATGGCAGCACCTCGGCGCAGGCGGGTCCCGTTGCGCCGCTACATGGGAGCGCGACCTGGGGCGAGGCGGGCCTCACCAATTCCCTGCGCAAATACATCGACGCTGGTGCATCCCCCAATCAACTGCTGGCGGGTGTGCCCTATTATGGCTACCGCTGGCCTGTGGCGAGCAAGAGCGTGCCTGCGAATGCGACGGGGCCAGGAGAGATCATTCCGCTGAGAAAATATGATGCGATGGATTCCAGCGCCTTTCTGAATTGGGATAGCAGCAGCGTCACGGGATGGTTACCCAACGCGCCGCGTTCCCCGCAATCACAATTGTGGATCGAGCAAGTGAGCAGCCTCAATGAAAAATTTACGAGCATCAAAACGCTGGGCATCGCGGGCGTGGGCATCTGGGCGCTCGGCTACGACCACGGTCAGGAAAAATATTGGAATCTGATCAAAGGCCAGTTTGCAGATTGCGGGGCTGCCAATTCCGATGCGCTTGTGCCCGATGCCGACAACCGGCATCCAGGCTTACGCGGTGAGACTTCGGCAGAACGCAATACTTGGAATTGGGTCTGGATGATCGGCGGCGGCGTGATCTCGGTGTTGATCATCTGGCTGGTCAAGAAGTATTTGTGAGGAATTGAGAATTGAGAATGGTGAATGGTGCATCACTTTCCATCATTCATCGTTGATCAATTTCCAAGCCCCACTCGGCGATGATGGCCTTTGCGGTTAGGAGCGAGATTGCTAGTGTTTCTTTGATCAATCGCACTGCCTCAATCTTCCTATCTTGGCGGATCAATACATCTATTTCCTCCTGAAGTTGGGGGGTGATGCATGCGACGGCGGCCACTTTGATACAGCTGTAGCAAAGCGCATCTGAATCATAAGTGAACCGAGAGTAGCCACATTGCCTGCAAGTTGCTTTTATTAATTCAGGTGGTTGGTGATGTGTATCCATTGCGATTTATACGAAATTGTTTGATCAGTGTGCCCATTCTGTTTCAAAATAACAATCGCTTCAATTCTATTCGATCATTTCAAACGTTGTCAATTGGTTTCAATGCTATGTCCTCGCTAGAAAGTGGTTCATCAATGCGCTGACATCGACAAAATCATCGGCCGAAGGAGTCCAAGGCCTCTGGTCGAAGGACTACCGACCATTTGCTTCCGGCAAGTCAAGTTGATTTCCATTTGCCAGCGGCAAACCGTCGAGCGACGCTAGGGCCAATGCTTTGGACGCAAAGATCGTTGCGCATCTGGATTCGACTCCATGAGCTACGCTACCTGCTCCGGTATCTCAAAATGCATACCCCACCATGGCTCCAAACGAATGAATCAACTTGGGGTAATCGGGATAGTATTCTATTTTCGCAAAGCGAAAAAATGGTGTGTAGGCAATTCTCAGCATCAGCCTTCCTTCGGGATTTTGGTAGCGGTAACCGCCACTGAGGGTTCCCATGGGGCGAAGTCGCCCGCCGTAGGAACTGTGGTCCAAGATCCAAAAATTGTACGAATTCATCATCGTCACACCCGCTCCGACCTCCAAGTGATGCCTTCCGTAAGATACCTGCTCCGTGAGCAGGGTCGGAATACGTGTCTCTGGGAACGCCCGAAACCCAAAGACAGAGTTTGTCATGCCAATCCCAGTCCGAATTGCAGTTTGGAAGATGCGGCCATTCACCAAAATGCGCTCATAGTTGATGGAGTAGGCGCCACCGCTACCCAGCAATTCCAACTGCACGGAATTCCAGTATTTGTAGGGCCTTGGTCCACGCAAGCGCGCTTCCGTTTGCGCAAACCCTAGGCTCCAGGAACTGATCAGCAAAGCAAAGAAGAATATTTGTTTCATAGATTTTGTGTTTTATCATTTGAATTTCGCGTGGAATATCGGAATTCAAAGCGCTAAAATGGGGCCTCCATTACGCACTCTGCACGCAATGATCGACGGTGAACAATGCGTTCAATGTCCACCAGCGGTCGCGCCACAGGTACCACATTCGAACGTCATCATATACTGATGAGTGCTGCCGAATCTCATGCGCCGATGGAATGAAGGGAAATGTAGCGACGAGTCACTTATTCCGCCTTGCGGCCATCGGCCGTTTTCGCTTGCATTAACCCACCGTCCCCAGCACCAGCGGTGCTGCAGCCACCTCCACATCGCCAATCACATAGCCTTCCGCCAATTCTTCGGCTGCGCCTGCGAATTTGGCTTCGACATTTGCGTAGAGCACCGCGAGGACGTCGCCAAGCTCGACGCGATCACCTGGCTTTTTGCGCAGGACAATGCCTGCGCCCAGGTCGATGATGCTGTCTTTGGTCTCACGACCGGCGCCGAGCAACATCGAGGCGTGACCGACGCGCATGGAGTCCAAGCTCGCCACCCAACCTGCGCGGGTAGCCTTTAGTTCGTAAGTATATTGCGCACCTGGCAATTTGCTCGGGTCATCGACCATGGTGGGGTCTCCGCCTTGGGCGGCGACGAGTTCCCGCAATTTCGCGAGGGCCGCGCCTGAGCGTATCGTCTCTTCCAATATTGCGCGGGCCGACTCGATCGAATCGGCTTTGCCACCGAGCATGACCATGGCTGCGCCGAGTTGCAGGCAGATTTCGTGGAGGTCATCTGGCCCCTCGCCCTTCAAGGTGGCAATCGCCTCCTTGATTTCCAAGGCATTGCCGATCGCGTAGCCGAGGGGCTGATCCATGTCGGTCACAAAAGCCACCGTCTTTTTGCCCATCAATTCGCCGATGCGCACCATTTCCCGCGCCAATTCAAAACTGTCTTCGACCGTTTTCATGAAAGCGCCCGATCCAGTTTTCACATCGAGCACGATGGCGTCGCAACCCGCAGCGAGCTTTTTGCTCATGATGCTGCCTGCGATGAGGCTCACATTTTCGACGGTGCCCGTGACATCGCGCAAGGCATATAATTTTTTGTCGGCGGGCACGAGGTTGGCCGTTTGGCCAGCAATCGCGATGCCGATCGTATTCACATTGCGGATGAAATCCTCCATTGCCATCTCGATCTTGAAGCCTGCAAACGACTCCAATTTGTCGAGTGTGCCGCCCGTGTGGCCGAGTCCGCGACCGCTGAGCTTGCCCACAGGCACGCCTGCAGCAGCGACCATGGGTGCAAGGACGATGCTCGTCTTGTCACCCACGCCACCTGTACTATGCTTATCGACCTTGATCCCCGCGATGCCGCTCAGATCAATCGTGTCGCCACTCTCGATCATCGCCCGCACCAAGTTTTGGGTTTCCTCGGCCTGCATCCCCTTGAAATAGACCGCCATCATGAGCGCAGATACTTGGTAATCAGGAATTTCTCCCGATGTAAATCCTTGGATCATCCAGTCGATTTCTGCAGGGCTCAGGCTACCGCCATCCCGCTTTTTCAAAATCAAATCCACCATTCTCATAATTCAAGGGAGTTTTTGGATAATTCCAGATACCAAACGGATAAACTTAGGGCGGGCCTCATTTGCGACTGCGACCACGTGTGCATGCTCGAGCGGCACCAAGTGATCAGGGTCGGCCATGTCGGTAATACAGCTGATGCCCAATACTTTCATACCTGTATGCACAGCCACGATCGTCTCGGGAACCGTACTCATGCCGATCGTGTCTGACCCGAAACCCTTCACCATGCGCAACTCGGCTTTGGAGTAATAATAGGGGCCGCTCACGGCGGTATAAATACCTTCTTTGGTGTCTATGTCGAGTTCGGCGGCGACTTGCTTGCCGAGCGCAATCAAGCCCTTGTCATAAGCGGTGCTCATGTCGGGGAAACGGGGGCCGAGGTCATTGAAATTCTTGCCGATGAGCGGATTGTCACCGATGAAATTGATGTGGTCGGTGATGAACATGAGCGCGCCAGGATACAAGCTTGCAGTGATGCCACCGCATGCATTGGTGACGATCATCGTGCTCACGCCCAAGGCTTTAAATACCCGCACAGGGAAGGTGACTTGCTCCAGCGAATAACCTTCATAATAATGGAAGCGCCCTTGCAAGGCGATGACATGCTTGCCTTGCAGCTTGCCGATCACCAATTTGCCTGCATGCCCTTCCACGGTCGAGACGGGGAAATGCGGAATGTCTTGGTAATCGATCTTGACGGCGTCGGTGATCTCGTCGGCGAGTGCACCGAGACCCGAGCCCAAAATGAGGCCGATTTGCGGCGCAATGTTGATGCGGCTGCTGATGTAATCGGCGGCGGCGTTGATTTTTTGGAGGAGATTCAATTCCATATCTATGCTTGCGCTAGGAGATTGTGTTTTACATGCCCTGCAAGATGCCGCGCACCAGCCGGATGAATTTATCTTTGACGATGTCCATGGTCTCGACGACCTCGGCATGGCTCAGCGCCTTGTCTGAGATGCCTGCGGCGAGGTTGGAGATGAATGAAATGCCCAAAACCTCGATCCCGCAATGTGCTGCGGCGTGTACCTCGGGCACCGTGCTCATGCCCACGGCATCAGCTCCCAAATGCTTGGCGAGGCGCACCTCGGCAGGCGTCTCATAGCAGGGGCCTGTGTTGAACTGATAGACGCCTTCTTGAAGTTGGATGCCTTGGGCGATGCCTACTGCTCTTGCGACTGCTTGCAGACGAGGGCTGTAGGCGAGCGAGGTGTCGGGAAACCGTGGACCGAGCTCGGCAATATTGTGCCCCATGAGGGGGTTGTTGAAGGCAAAGTTGATGTGGTCGGTGATGAGCATGAGGTCGCCTTGCAAAAAATCGGCATTGACCCCGCCAGCGGCATTGGTGACCACAAGCATCTCGATGCCCAGTTTTTTCATCACCCAGACGGGCATTGCGAGCGCCCTGATCGGGTAGCCTTCATAATAATGAAAGCGCCCTTGCATCACCAGCACATTGCGCCCTTCCAATATCCCGATCACAAATCTGCCCGCATGGCCCTCGACCGTCGATACGGGAAATCCAGGGATCTCAGAATAGTGAATATGGATCGGCTGCTCGACCAACTCCGCCAGCAGCCCCATCCCTGAACCCAAGATCAGTCCAATCTCGGGTTGAAATCCTGCGAGACGACCTTGGATGTAATCCGCTGCCGCCTGAATCGCTTCGATTCCGTAGTCCTCTTTTTGTGTACTCATAATGTAGTGCGTTGGATGGCGGCCCAAAAACTCTGGCCTGCAGTCTCGCCCGCGACGCCGAGCATCTCCAAGATGCTCGCGCCAATATCGGCAAAGGTTGCGCGGATGCCCAAATCGCTCCCAGGCGCGACCGACTGCCCATACACGAGCACAGGGATGTACTCGCGCGTGTGGTCGGTGCCCTTGAAAGTCGGATCATTGCCGTGGTCGGCGGTGAGTATGAGTACATCGTCGGGCTGCATGGCGGCCATGATCTCAGGCAAGCGCAGGTCAAATTCCCGCAAACAATTGCCATAACCCGCCACGTCGCGGCGATGCCCAAAAAGCATGTCAAAATCGACGAGATTGGTGAAAATGAGCCCTTCGCGACCCAGTTTCATCCAGTCAAGCGTATTGTCGATGCCTTCTTGGTTATTGGCCGATTTTTTATTGGCCGAGATGCCCTTGCCGTTGAAAATATCCATGATCTTGCCGACGCCCAAGACCATCTTGCCAGCCTCGGTGATGTAATCGAGCACCGTCGGGGTAGGTGGATCGAGGGCGTAGTCGTGCCGGTTGCCGGTGCGTTGAAAACTGCCGGGCTGCCCGACAAAGGGGCGGGCGATCACACGACCTACCGCCCAATCGCCTTGCAGCAATTCACGGGCGATCTCGCAGATTTTGTATTGGCGCTCGATCGGGATGATGTCTTCGTGCATCGCGATCTGGAAGACGCTGTCGCTGCTCGTATAGACAATCGGGTAGCCTGTGCGCAGATGCTCGGCGCCCAGCTCCTCGATCACCACGGTGCCAGAGGCGGGATAGTTGCCAAGGGTGCGCGTGCCGATGAGCTGCTCAAAGCGGTCGATGATTTCTTGGGGGAAACCTTCTTGAAAGTAGGGAAATACCATCTCGGGAACCAAGCCCGCGATCTCCCAGTGGCCAGTGATGGTATCCTTGCCCCGGCTCTGCTCGGCGGCCCTGCCATAAGCGCCCAAAGGCGTATCGACAGGCTGCAAATGGGTACTCGGCAACTGCCCAAGGCCCAAGGAACGCAGGTGAGGCAGGTCAAAACCCGCCATCGACTGCGCGATATGGCCCAAGGTATTGCTGCCCACGTCGCCAAATTGCTCGGCATCAGGCAACTCGCCAACGCCAACGCTGTCCAAAACTATCAATATTACCCGCTTGATCACGTCTTATAGCCCATTTTGGGGTGTCGGGCTTGAAGTTACAAAGTATTGAATTGCTAAAAAATTTGAAAATGCTGCGACGCCCGTTTAGTGCCTCATTCTCTGGCATCAACCGCAGGGAAGATTTTTTGTTGCTCGCCCCAGCAGAAAAATTTTGCGCAAAAGAAGGTGCCCGAGCGCCGATAAGTTTCCGTTTTTCAGGGGGAATGCTTATAATCACCCTGAATTACTAAATGGAGCAGGTATGATCTATCAATTCAAGATTACGCTTAAGGACATCAACCCGCCGATTTGGCGGAGCGCGTTGATGAATCCAACGATGACGATGGAGGAGTTGCACTTTGTGACTCAGAGCCTCATGGGCTGGGATTGCGAGCAGTCCTATCATTTTTCCTCAGGCAAGCGGCGCATTGTCGATCCCGAAGACGATGGAGATGAAGACGATGAGTTCTCTTCAGATGTCTTGATCGGCCAGGCATTTCGCAAAGCTGGTGACATGTGGACATACCTCTATGATTTTGAGGACAACTGGATCCACGAGATTGTGCTTGAAAAGATCGTAGAGCTCGATCCAAGCGTCGAGTACCCAGTGTGTATCGATGGCGCACGTGCCTGCCCGCCCGAGGAATCGGGTGGACCCCTCGGCTATCAAAATGTGTTGCTGGTGCTCAAAAACCCCAGTGACCCGCAGTACAAGGAGACTATCGAGTGGCTCACCGATGAGTATGACCCTGAGTATTTCGACAAGGCCGATGTGAATGAGGAGCTGCACAACCCCGACAACTGGGTCGATGATGAAGATGAAGACCTCGACTTTGAAGAAGAGGATGCCAATGACGGTGAATGAACCGTCTAGCCCATTTCCTGTATGGCCCAGCCCTTGCAAGACATCCAAAAAACCGACGCTGTGCGTCGGTTTTTTGTTTTTGGTGCCAGTCATATCATACTGCTTCAGCCTAGGGCGTGTATGCCCCCTCTTGCTTGGGATTGGTCCATCTGCCCCTGTACTCCTGCATCCACCTCGCCCAATTATCCACAGGGTAGAGGATGCCTTGCCTTGAAAACTGCTGATTGAATCGTGGGACTTGGGCTGCATTTAGGCGAATACAAACGAATTTGGGCGCCTTCAAATTGCTCCATGTGTATAAAATGTCCTGCTCAACGGCTGCCCGCTAGCTTATTTTGAGGTTTAGAAAACGTAAAAATCATGGGATTGCATATCGCCGTCGCGGGCAACATCGGAGCAGGCAAGACGACCTTGGTGACCAAACTGGCCAAACATTATGGCTGGGAGGCCCATTTTGAGGCGGTGGACGAGAATCCCTACCTCGGTGACTTCTACCAAGACATGAGCAAGTGGTCCTTTCCCTTGCAGATCTACTTTTTGCACAGCCGCTTCAACCAAGTTCGCTCGATCCGCGAGGCCTCGCATACGATCATCCAAGACCGCACCATTTATGAGGATGCCTATATCTTTGCCTTGAACCTGCGCGACTCGGGTTTCCTGAGCCGCCGCGACTTCGACAACTACTTTTCTTTGTTCAAGTCCATGACGACGGTGATCCAACCGCCCGATTTGCTCATCTACCTGCGCGCTGGCATCCCCAAGCTCACCGAGCAGATCAGCAAGCGCGGTCGCGATTACGAGTCCAGCATCAGCATCAAATACCTGGAAGACCTCAATCGGCACTACGAAAGCTGGATCGAGCAGTATCAGGATGGAAAGTTGCTGGTCGTGGATGTGAACCAAATGGATTTTGTAAGCAATCCAGAGGATATGCACAGCGTGGTGAAGCGCATCGATGCCGACCTCCATGGCCTCTTCAGCGACCCTAGCTACCGCCGCTCGACAACATTTACCGAGCCTGGAATCTTGTAAGCTTATTTTCTGCACTGAATGACAGGACTTTGCATGGCAGATTTTGTTTTTTGCCAATAAGTCCCGATTGTAGCATACATATCGTTGGTTGCAATTACTTGGATGATTTTTGTATTCACCGCCCTCGGGCAATTGTAAAATCTTCATGACTAAGAAAGAACTCATTCTTTTTGGCATCGCCCTTGTGATCACCACATTGGGTGGCGTGCTCCACTATGCCGAGGCCAATACTTTGCTGGTGTTTGTGGTCACCGCGGCCGCGCTGGCGCTCGTCGCCAAAATCGTTGGCGAGGCCACTGAGCAACTCGGCGGCCGACTTGGCCCCGGCGCTACTGGCATTCTACAATCGGCACTCGGCAACTTGCCTGAAATCTTTATTTGCATCTTTGCTTTGAAAGCGGGCCTTGCCAATGTGGTGCAGGCTGCGCTCATCGGGTCTATCTTGGGCAATTCGCTCTTGATCTTTGGCTTGGCCTTGCTGGTAGGTGGATTGAAAAATGGGACGCAGAAATTTCGGTCTGAGCCACCTAAGATGATTGCCACGCTGATGATCCTGGCATTTGCAGCCTTGGCGGTTCCAACCTTGGCCAGCATGTTTCATACAGAGGCTGCCAAGCACATTGATTCACTTGATATTTTTGTCGCTATTGTATTGCTTACGCTCTTCGCGACCTCGATCTATTTTTTCATCAAGCGCGACAAGGCGGTCGTGGCACCCGATCCCGATGAGAAGGCCCACAAGGCGACTTGGTCGTTGCCGCTGACATTGGTTGTGTTGGGTGGTGCAGGTGTCGCGGCGGCCTTCATCTCTGAATGGTTTGTAGATGCCCTGCAACCTGCGATGAAAACCCTCGGCATCAACGACGTCTTTGCTGGCCTCATCATCGTCGCCATTGCAGGCAACGCCATCGAAAACCTCGTGGGCATCACACTTGCCTACCGCAACAAGATGGATTACGCCGTGAGCGTGATTCTCAACAGCTCCTTGCAGATTGCATTGGGCGTATTTCCGATCCTCGTCTTGGCCTCATTTTTTCTAGGAGGCGCGATTTTGTCGTTTGTCTTGACACCGATGCTGCTGGCAGCATTGGCTTTGACGGTGATTGTGAGTGCATTCATCGTCTTTGATGGAGAGTCGATTTGGCTCGAAGGATTGGCCTTGATCGGGCTATATTGCTTGATCGCTGCAGCTTTCTGGTGGGGTTGATCGGCTCCTGATGATTTGCCTGACGGCAATGCTGGGAAGCGAAAAAATCCTATGGATGCATCCTGACTTTCATGCCGGGGAATTGCTGGCAGTGCTCGACACCTTCCTTGGAACCTTCGCGCGAGAGCATCCACAGGATGGGCATGCGTGCTGGCAAGCTGGGAATGGGGCCAAAACCGTCGGTGAAATAGACGATGGCATCGGGATGAAATACGGTATTGGCGTAGGCAATCGGGGCGTCGAATCGGGTGCCTCCACCGCCATGGATCTCGGCGGGCGTCTCGCCACGGTAGGGATAGGTGGCTGCAATCTGGGTATCGCATTCCACGACCATGATCTCGGCTCCGCGTTTCCAGATATGGTAGATTTCTGAAAAAAAATCGTTCAAGTCTTCCTGTGAAATCGAACCTGAGGTGTCAAGGGCGACGAGCAATCGTTGGCGTTTTTTTATTTTGATGCCCGGTGTGGTCCCGTAGCGCTTGGAGGCGCGCTTGAGGGTGCTGCGCACGTAGGTGCGGCTGCTGCTTTCTGAGAAAATGCGCAACAACCGCCGCCAATTCACGACGGGCTTCAAGGCATGTTCAAATTCTTGCAAATGCTGGCGCAAGCCTGCTGGCAATTTGCCCCACTCCCGTGTGTCGCGCCGTGATTTCTCCAGCGATTGTGCAATGGCTTCATTCACCTGATCTTCCAAAATCTCCCGCAAGGCTGTCGGCAATTGCTCCAAGTCTGCCCACATATCATGGCGTTCCTGCCATTCGTCCCCATCTCCCAAGATTCGCTTCAGATTTTCCCAAGCCTCCTTGCCAGGCATTTGGATCGTGATGGTCTCCCCTTCCTCCTCCCCGCCTTCCTCAGCCAAGGCTTCAAATTTTTCCTTGAGCGCACAGAGTTTGCGGTAATACTCGTCGGCATCCCGCTCAGGTGCTAGCCCCACGCCGGGAAATAACCCGAGATGGATGCGATTGGCGGGCAGCCAATCTACACGAATGTATTGGTTCACGACGAGGTCGCAGGCGATGTTGAAAATCTCTTTTTGCGGATAATCTTTGCCCCGGAAAATATGCTTGAAGACGACATGCAATATTTCATGTTTCACCAAGCCCATTTGTAGGTTTTGACTCAGCAATTGTGTCTTCCAAAAAATGGGGTTGATGTGCAATTTCACATGGTGGCCCGACGGCCCGATGGCCATCGTCTGTATGCGCTCATGGACTTCCTTGATGATGCCCACGAAAAAATGCCCATAAAACGGCTCCTCCAAGATGAGGTTGCTCGTGGCGCGTGACACGTCATCAAGGATGGCATTGGCGTTCCATTCCATGCGTTAGAGCAAATTTTCGAGGAATACTTGCCCCAATGCGGGATGCTGCCACAAGGATTTGAGGCTGGCATTGCCCTCGCGCATCAGGTCTTGCCCGATCATGAAACGCATGTCGTTGGGGAAAAAATCGAGCAGCAAAAACTGGATCACGTTTTCTTTTTCGGTCCCCTGCAAATCGGTATTTTGGGCGACGAGGTAATTGAACAAACGGGTGGAAACGACCGACAATATATCGACGCGCTTGGTCTCGCCGACCACGATGCGGCGCAAGGGCGCGGCAATCTGTTCATGGAAATCATCGGCCGCCAAAATCTCTTGTGGCGAAGGCAATTTATTGAGCCGATTGCCGGCAAAATTGATGAAGGAAGTCACGGTCGCGGCATCCAAACATGCATCGCCGAGCATTTTCACCAGCGGCAATTCGTCTTGCAGATTTTCTATCGCAGAGATGCTTTCAAAAAATTGTACGAGGCTGCGCGGCGTGGTGCGCTCTCCTGTGATGACCTCGGGATAACTCAATACAAAGTTGATGCCACGCGGATCGACGCCATTTTTTTCGGCCCAGATCGCCCAGCGTTTGAGGTCAAAGACCATCGTAATATGCATCATGCGGGTGAGCATCGCAAAGTCCATGGGCGTGACGGAATAGTCGCCCCCGTCGGGATTGGCGGTGAGGACCACTTGCCATTGCGGCGGCAATTTCCAGGAGACCAATTCATAGTTTTGGAGCAGCTGCATGATGCCGCGCAATATGCGATCGTCGGCGCGGTTCACGTCGTCGATGAGCAAGATCCCTGGGCCCTCGGTGCGCGGCACCCAGTCGGGCGCGACAAACTGCGTGGCGGCTTGCCCATGTGCTTGATCGACCACGCGGGGCATGCCTACGAGGTCGCCCATTTCTTCAAATTGTGCGGGGGCGATATAGGCCCATTGGTACCCGAGCTCCTCGGCCAATTGCTCGACGAGTTGCGTCTTGCCGATGCCATGTTGCCCCCAGATGCAGAGGGGCGTCTTGCGGCGGCCGGCAGTTTCGGCGCGCGCATTTGCGGCAAATGTATGCCGCAAAAAATCCTCAACCTCTTTGCTGCTGCACTTGGTGCCGTAATAGATATATTGGTGTTGTGCCATCTGGACGCAAGTTAATGAACTATGGGTGATGGACAAGAGAGAATGCCTTGGAGAGAGGCTTGGCTGAATGGAAATGAGCTGGGTGGACTGGGTGGGCAACATGTTTTGAGCCTGTGAGTCGGGGGTCCTTCGTTCTGTTTGCCGGAGGCAAATGGTCTTGCGTCCTTCGGCCAGAGGCCTCGGACTCGGGCTATTTGGCTTAGACATGTGCGGGATGCCTATTTGCAAAAAAGCACAGGGTCATTGTGACCTTGTGCTTTTTCTTTGTGCTGTTTTTCACGCAAGACTTACTTGCCTGCATTGGCATCGCGCACGAGGCCAGGGATGAGAAATAGGTCGATGATGGCACCGATGCCAAACAGGCCGCCAGTGAAAAACCAGATGATGCCGCTCACGACATTGCCTGTGTAGAAACGGTGTATTCCCAAGATGCCAAATCCGAAGATAAACCAAAGCAAATAGGCGACAGCAGTTGACTTCATTTTCTATTTTTTGAATTAGAGGTGTACATTTTTTTTGTTCCTGCGAAGGAACGGTATTTCAACGGAAGGGGTAGAAAATAGTTGTGGTTTTTGGGGAATGTTTTCCGGAATGGGCTTTCGCTTTGGATGGATGCGTCTAGCGGCTGCGCTTGCTGCATCAACGAATCGGCTATTTGCCTGCGACAAACTCCACGGCCATGCCAGGGAGGCGCTGCACGATGGCCTCTCGCTCGTCGAGCGGGATCGGTTGCGGGCTTTGCAGTCGCAGGCGGCGCATTTGCGGCATGGCCCGCAATTGGCTGATGAGGGTGTCGAGCGCGGGTCCTGCAATATGACCGATCGACAATTCGCGGAGCCGTGTGAGCGCTGTGAGGTCGATGCCGAGCTCCAAGCGGGGATTCCCTTGAAATGCAAGCACTTCCAAGCCACGCAATTCCTGGATTCCTCGGGGAAATGCGGTGAATTGATTGTCGCTGAGGTCCAACCAACGCAGCCGCTGCAATTGCGTGATGCTGCTGGGCAGTTGGCTCAATTTATTGCCTGCCAAATACAAGTCCCCCAATAGGCTCAACTGCCCGATATCCTCTGGCAAGTCCTGAAGACGATTGCGGCTTGCTGCAAGTACGTTGAGTTGATGGGCTGCGCAAATATCTGTGGGCAATAATTCGAGGTTGTTGCCATTGATATCGAGGCGCTCCAAATGCACCAATTGCCCAATGCAGCGGGGCAGGTCATTGAAATAATTTTGGCTGAGGTCCAATTGCGTCAGCGCGAGCAACTCGGCGATGCCCGCGGGCAAATGCACGAGGCGATTTTTGCCAAGGAGCAGTCGCTCTAGGCGCTGCAAGCCGCCGATACTCGTTGGCAATTCCCGCAATTGGCAGTCTGTGAGCTCCAAGGTGCGCAAATTTTTCAGCTGACCGATGCTCATTGGTAGCTTTTCAAGCTTGGTGCCGTTGAGTAGCAATAGCTCAAGGCGCTCCATGCGGCCAATCCCCTCTGGCAATTGCTCGATGGGATTGCCAAATGCATGCAATTCTTGCAAGTCGCCCAGATCACAGATCTCGGCGGGCAATTTGCGCAAGCGATTGCGATCGACAGCCAGATATTGCATGCCCGACAGCTGACCGATGGCGCTTGGCAGAGACGGGATGAGGTTGCGCGACAGGTTCAGCGATTGCAAATGCTGTACTTCTGTCATGAAATTGGGCAACTCGTCGAGCTGATTGTCGCTCAGATCGAGTGATTCCAAAGCTTGCAATTTTGAGATCCCCGGGCTGAGTCGGCTGATGCGGTTGCTGCTCAGGTCGAGATTGCGCAGCTGCGCTAGCCGCCCCATGGTCGGCGACAACTTCTCAATTTGATTGCGGCTCAGATCGAGCGCCTCCAAGGTTTCCAACCGACAAATTTTATTGTCGATGGCCGTGAGGGAATTGTCACTCAAGTCCAAGCGCAAGACGGTGTCCATCTCGGCAAGGTTGTCGGGCACGTCGTGCAGGCCCATATTGTTGAGCTTGAGCACGCCATCCAAGGCATATTTGGCGGCAAATTCGGAGGGATTTTCAATACCATACCGCAACAGGAAGTCGAGACCGATCTCGCGCAATCGGTATAGGTATTGTGCCAAAACGGTGCTGTCGATGCTCTGCTTGCGGCGCACCCGGCGGTACCAATCGGTGAGTGCCTTGCCTGGAAACAATGCTGGATCGAGTTCCTCTTCCAATTCGCGGCGCAGTTTGCGCGGTGCGACTTGCTTGAACATGGCGGCTGCCTTGCGGCGCAAGGCGGGGTCGCGGTGGAAATGGCCTAGGGAAAGCAGGTCGGTGAGGGCGATGGTGGCATCGGGCATGCCCGTGAGGATCTCCAGTCCCAAGGCGATATTCTCGTTGCGCTGACTGCGCAGCAGGCGCAACAGGTTCGCTATGGGATATTCCCCTTCTTTCTTATCGCTGACGTTCATTTTAGAGCGGTGACCTCATCGGTCGAAGATAGGGATTTATTTGGCGGGGCGCAAGGCGGAATTGGGCTGTGGAGGACGTCAAGTGTGGGTCGCGGGTGAACTATTTTGGTTTGTTGGAATTGGAAGTGGCTACTGGTTAAATGAGGGGGAATCTTGTTGTGATGCTCGCTGCGGTTTTCTGGGGCCTGGGCTGGTGGTGGATTTGTGGCCGCTGGGTTTGAGGGACTTTTGGTTTTCTAGGTTTTCGTTTTTTGGGGGGGGTGGTTTTT
>JANORP010000158.1:0-10599 GCA_031415375.1 Bacteroidota bacterium
GCCATCGAGGGGCCAACCCTCATCTTGATTGCAGCATGTTAAAGAACTTTTCGCCAAGGTGGCGACCGTAAATATTATGTTCACGGCCTTCTGCCTTGAACGAAAGCGTCCTTGAACTTCAGGACACACAAAAGGAGATAAACGGTGAGTAGCAGCTTTCAAGCTACAATGTAGAGGACTCCGTGAACCGGGAGCGGCGCATGAAGTTCAATCAATCAACAAAATTGGGATTTGCGATCATTGGTTGGGTCGAACTATCCAAAAGTGGGGGTAGCAAGCATCAAGGCCGCTCCCGTCCACCAGTCCTCTTTCTACTCAATCATCGGTCGTTGGTTCACTTTGGAAGAAGGTGTGAACATCTCTGAAAGAGGCGTTTGACGTCCCGCGCTTGCGCGAGACGGATAAACACCTTTGCAGATGCCTATCGACCAACTAAACCAACCTTCTAGGATGGATCAGGAAGGGCAAAGCTCTCCCTCCATCCCTTATTTTTTGTGACAGTATCTCCAAAAAGCATAGTTTTACGTCAAAGATCGCGCTTTCTCTGTGGCATAGGGGTCCAATCTTGAACCACATTGAAAGATGATTTGAAAAGGCCCGGTACGAACTCAACAGCGTACCGGGTTAGCTTTTCTTAGGGCTTAGGAATGCGGGATAGGTGGGTTGTCGATTCCAGCAACTATCTGCTTCCCTTTGCCTTTTTCTATTTCTAAAGAGCTTCATCCCCCTCCATTCTCTCTTTCTGATGCCAAGATAGAATGAGTAGCAAGAAAAGATTTTCCAAAATATCGCCATTGGTGGGATGAGCCGTTTGGTGTGAAGAAAAATTGCTATCTTGCTAAAGATCGCAATCAGGATTTCAGTCAGTCGTCGTCGTCCTATGTCCGTAAAGAAAGTCATGCCCAAAGGAGGTCGCAAATCGTCACCGACGCTTTGGGCGATGGTGCGTGCGCTCACCGACGAGGAGTGGCAAATAATTGCATTCATCGCAGAAGTGCGTTTCAAGGACACATTGCAATTCAAGCTTCTCAATCTACTGCGCTCGATGGGAGCCTATGATCCTGTCGCAGAAAAGGCAACGTTTGCAGCCAATGACCTAAAATCGATGCGCAAGACTGCGAAACGCTGGCTCCTGCGCACGGCGAGTAGGCTGGGCCTCCATCAAACAGAGGTTGCGCAACAAGTAATGGATGTGGATGCTTTGCTTGGCTGGGGTATCCATGACGACACGATGGAATTCATCGCAGAAGCTAAACAGCTCGCAAAGGAACAGGAGGAATTTGGGTGGCTTTCGATCCTTTACAAAAAGGAACTCAAGGCTGCTTCGATCATTTTCCAAGGTGTGGAACGTATCGAGAGAATGGCCGAGATTATGCAAGAGGCGCTTGAAAATGGAAAACTCGTGGCATTGGATGCAGAAATCGACCAACAACATACGATTCTTGTTGAAAAAAGCAGAAATGACCTGCTCACCACTGGCAGTTTTGATAAGGGTGTCGCAGCAACTTACCTCAAAAGTAAATTTCATCGGCAACGGATCGATGAATGGCCTATCAGCTTCCAAATACGGAAGTTGCGGATAGATGAGGCGATACATTACTTCATGGGCGATCCAAGTGGGGCTGCAAATGCAGCCGAAAAGCTGTTGCCCTTGATCGAAAAATTTGATGCCAAACGGCGACAACGGAGTGAGGAACACCCCAAGTGCCTGTTTCGATTGTCGGCATATTATACAGAGTTTGGGTCGAAAGGCAATGTCTTCCAAATCGTTGATCGATTTAGAAAGCTAGCTTTCCACGACGCTTCCTACAATCACACCTACCTGCGGCGACTTATGTACACATTATTTAGTGCAGCATTTCAATTTGACACGCCGGCCTTTGCAATTGAGGGGATTGAGCTATGGAAAGAATATTTTGATCTGCTCAATCGCATTCCCAGAGACGGTATTAGGTTCACGACTCTATTGTGCGTTCTCGCATTTCAATTATCCAAAGGTGAACTTGCGGAAGCCAGGGCGACTTTTGGCTTGGCTTCGGAGGTTGCAGAGCATTTCCCAATCTTGATCTATCAGTCGGTTTTGAAGATTTTTCACCTGATGATCTTACTGGACGAAGAGGATGAGCGTGGCTTGCAATCTTACGGCAAAAACTATAAACGGCACCTGAATGCATTTCTCAAAGTAGAAAGCCACGCCCGCATGGCTGCTGCCGCGTTGGAGATCGTCACAATCCTAGCCAAGGAAAGCAACCTACAAGGGAAGTCAATACTCAGAGGTTCACTGAAAAAGACGATCCAAAGGCTGCAACAGCTTCATCATAACACCGACATGAACTTCACACCTTTTGTGTACCCGATGGTAAAATGGGCCGAACTAAGGCTAAAGCCCCTTTTGCTATAAATCCACAACTACGATAACATTTAGCCCTCCAAAGGCCACACGAAATGTAAGCGAAGGAGGCGATGTAGATAAATAGCTCAAGGTAAGATTCCCCTGAGCATACCTCTGCAACATCTGTCCATAGCCCAAGCTGAAATTTTGTTGCCCCCATGCCCTTGCCTCCCAGATCACATTGGCGGCAAGCAGTGGCGGTATCTGCCCCCCGTTTTCAAGCCAATTGATAACCCATTGTGGCCAATTGACGTTTGCCCACGCGCTGTTTCCTTGGCCGAATCCGTTGTTGCCGTACCCGCCGTTGCCATTGCCATTGTTGCCATTGCCATTGTTGCCATAGCCATTGTTGCCATAGCCGCCATTCCCGTTCCCGTTGTTTCCGTAGCCGCCGTTGCCATTCCCCTGAGCTGCTATTGAAGTGATAATGATTAGACTGAAAGCAAGACCCGAAAGAAACCTTCTCATACGCGCTCTTTAAATAGTTGATAAGTGCTAGAATCGACAACACCAAGATAGGCAAATCGGCCCGAAAAGGCCAAAGATATATCCCCAAGCCGTGAAATGGGCTAAGGGCATTGGCAATCGACTCGATGATTGTTGTGAAGGAGCCCGCCCAAATCTTACATTTCCTAGGTTGGGCGATCAATCCCATTTTGGTTGCTGGACTCTTTGAGGCTCGATTTCGAGGATTCTTGGATAGCCTTTGGTGTGAAAGCACCGACACGGTTAAATCGGTTCAAATTCACTTTGAAATAGCGTTTCAAGGGGAGAAAAAGAAAGTCGATAGGCTGTGTTGATAGGTCGTGAAGGTGGGCAAGGTCGGCTTGGGAGCGGTGATGGCAATCCCAAATCGAGGGCTATTTGGGATTGCCATTGCGTGATCAGTCCTTTGGCTTGGCAACAACCGTCCTACGCAAGTTAACTTCTAATATTCGATTCTCAGCACTTTTGCAACACCACGAAGGCGGTCATTTACCACCATTTCGACCATGTACAACCCATTTGTCGGGGGTAGGTCGATGGTGATTTGCTGCCCTGCATTGAAGTCCTGAGCCAAGACGAGCCTACCGTGGATGTCGTGAACTCTAACCTTTGCAGTCTTGATTGTCACGTTGGCAATAGTTGCAGTGACCCTGCCTGAGCTTGGGTTTGGGAAAACCGAAAGGGAGACTTGCGAGTTTGCTGCATCGGCCACGGCGTTTGTACCGCACAAGGCACGCTCTGCATTCACCCGACCAAAGCCATGATAAGGGTCGTGGCCCTGCGTGTCCTCCAGCGGGTTGCCCACTTGGTCGTCAGCGGTGCGCTTGATGATCGCGGCTATCGAATCTACGGAACGATTCGGGTCTTGGGCCTTCAGAAGCGTGTACAATCCCGTCACATGCGCCGCAGCCGCGCTCGTGCCACCAACCCAATAGTATTCCGAATTGGTGAGGTTGTCTGGAACCTGAATGTAGTTGCCTGGAGCGCATACATCCATGAAATCTGTCCAATTGCTGCCCCCGCCTGTTACAAAAGTGCTGCTTCTACCGTCGTCTGGATCTGTGGAACCCACGATCAAAATCCCCAGGCTGTCTGGATAGGCAGCGGGATAAAGGTTGTTTGCAAGCACGTTGCCATTGCCGCTGATCGATACAAACTGCACGTTGTTGTCGTGTGCATACAAGATTGCATCGTGGATGATCGCATCGAATGTCGGGAACGTATAGGAAAAATTGATCACACTGGCACCGTTGTCCACGGCATAACGAATCGCAGAGTCAAGCCTGGTCGGGTCAATGGCCGATGAAAGCGTATCGACAAACTTCAAGATCATCAACCTGCATTTCAAATCGACACCAGATATTCCTTGGCCGTTGTCGCCGTCTGCGCCTACCAAGGCTGCTATCCCTGTTCCATGCCCAGCCGGGTCGATGTCGTCCAGCGTATTGTCGTCGTGCCTGAAATCCCAACCATGTATGTCGTTGGTGTATCCATTTCCATCATTGTCGAGGTTGTCATTGGGGTCGTCGGCGTAATTCGTCCACAACCTACCCTCCAAGTCTGGATGATCGGTTTTGCATCCACTATCCAAAATGGCAGCGATCACAGTGGTATCGCCCTGCTCACAATCCCATGCAGCCTCCATGTTCATATCGGCCCCAAGTTTCACGGAGGCAGTGGGAAATTGTGTGGAAACCGTAACCGAATCATTGTTCAATGCCCATTGCTTGGGGTATCGTGGATCATTGGGAATGAAACCTGTTGCACCTCCCGTTACTGAGACATTTTTGGCAATCTCAATGGATTCAAATGCACCTGTAGCGAGGTACATCTCCCTTGCAAGATACACGTCGATCCCTTCCTTGAAGACAAAGATATAGGACTTGTCAGCATCGTAGTCCTTGCGTGCCGTCTTGCCCTTGAACCGCTTCCCGATGGCCTTGCATCCAAAATGGCTGCTGATTGCATCGACGGCCTCCAAGCCGACGTAGGGAGTACCATCATTTGCGGTATGGATTGAAATCACTGCATCGCCCTTGAATTTCACGTAAAGAACCTTGTTGTTCAGGTTTGGGAGGGAATTTGAAGAAGAATTTTCCTTGTTCACCCCGGTCGTTTCCCTAACCCTTCCGCTCCAACCTGGCTCTTCTCCCAGCCACAATTCGTTGTCTAGGAGAATATTGGCAAACGAGCCTGTCTTCATGTATTCAATCCTCAGCGCATTGACATCGATGCCTGTCCTGAAATGAAAATAGAAATCGCGACCATGCGGATCATCGGATTTCAGCTTGGTAAACCGAAACCGACTTTCCACTGAATTGCAACCATAGATTTGGTTGAGCGAATCAACTGCTGCAATGCATGTCAATACCCTACCACCATCGCCCATTCGCAGCCTTGGGTTAGCGCCCTCCTTGAACTGGACGCAAAGCGTGCGTTTCTGGCTTGTGGGAATGGTCGATTGGGCGATACCATGTAGGTGCGCAAAGATCGCTGGAATCAAAAGGAGGATGAAAAGGGCGCGATTCAATTTCATGCTGCAAAGTTGGCAAATTTGAGTGATTGGAGACGATTTCATATCTGGATGGAATGGCGGATTTTCTTGAAAGTCCTTGGCCTTGTGTACCACATCATTTCCCCACGTTCAAGGGCTTTTCCTTTGCCTTTTGGATGGAGTCGTGGATTCTCATGCGTTCCTGGTTGCGCAACCGATCTTGCTCCAAAATCTTGGGGTCAATGGTTTGCCTTGGATCGCTGCCCTTGCCGGGTGTCTTTCCAATCGTGGGAGGGTTATTGGTGACTTTGACCGGAGCAAGCCGCCTTCCCAGCGAGTCGTAGATCGGTGGGTTGGGCTTGCCACCTGCCTGGACTTCTTGATAGTCCGGGTCTTCTTCCCAGAGCTGCGTCGGTGGCGGGGTATCGACCGCCGATGTCGGGAGCGCAATCGGGCTTGCACTTTCCATTTGAGCATCCTTGGATTGGCACCCGAGCGCAATCAGGCTAACGGATAGCAGCCACAACCACTTTTTCATACGCTGTTTGATTTCCATTGAGTTGAATCCTAGCAAAATACAAGCCAGAAGCAAGGCCCGACACATTGATTTCCACCGCCCTTGCATCGTTTGCCAATTGTTCCAAAACGATTGCTCCATGAATATCAAGCAAGCCAACTCGTTCAATCCTTGTATCCATTTCCACTGGTGCAATCGTGAGCATTTCCGAGCATGGATTGGGAAAGGTGGAAACCCGGATCGGTGAACCGTTGGAGGACGAAGGGGAAGACAGTGCCAAGGAATCGCCCACCTCGGCGATATAGGCATTGAAGAGATTGACGACCCCATAGTGGTTTGCATTCGGCCCATTGGGATAGCCGCCCACGAGCCATGCCCTTGCAGGTTGCGAGTCATATCGGCGCTGGATGGTCGTATAGTCGCCCCAACGTTCATCCTGATTCCCCGGATAGAAGTCGATATAGCCATCGCCCTGACGCACAACGGTTGAGTTTTGGTAAAAGGCACCGTCGTCAAAATGAACCACGTCGATTTGGGGATAGATGTTGGAACTCGTTTTGAGGAAACACAAGGCCATGTTGTCGGGATCGGTGGAATCGGCACCCATGAAAGCAATCGAGGGATAGCTGAAATCTTGGGAGCCTGCCGTGAAGCCCCAAGGATAGCGTTGATTGGTGTTCGTGCGGAGGTCTAGCCGATTCAGGACGATCACCGAGTAGGAATTGAAATTGCGGCAAAAGACAAAATTCAACACACTGTCCATCACAAAGCCGCTATGGGCCTTCGCATCCGATAGCTTGATGTCGTCGTTGCTACCAAATTGGTAGCCGACCAATGGATCGGAGTAGGCGATGCCAGATGAAGTCATGTGCGTGTCGAGCGCAACAGTGGGGGAATTGAAGCTGTCGGTGATTTGATACCAAAATAGCTTGTCGCTGCTTTGCCCCGTGTAAATCAGCTTGGTACTCGCAAGGTAAATGCCACGGTTGTAGGAGTCTCGCATAAGGCCATCTTGGAGCGGAACCATGCAATAGGCGATGTCACCCTCGGAATCCATGATGTCCGTCCAGAGCTTCCATTTCAGGGATTGCCCCGCATACCCCTCTGACTTGTGAATCTGGAAAATCTTGTTGCCAGTGACCACGCCGTTCCCAAGGTCGCCATACATATTGCCTGAGATGAAGAGTTCATCACGGTTGATGGAAATGAAGGGGTAGTCAAACCATTGGTTTTCATCTAGCGTGTCTGAACGCAAGCGGTAGTGATTCCAGCCGTTTCTCGGGTCTTCGTCGCGTGAAAAGCTGATGAGCAGATAGTCGTCTGCGGTATCTGCGTAGGCGCACATCACGACGATGAATCGATGGGCATACCGATCATAGATCACACGAGGGTCGAAAGGAATACCCCGCAACGTTGTATCGCCATAGAAATCGCTGTGCAGTTGGAATTGCAGCAATGAATCTGGCGTATCACCAAAGTATTCAACCGTGAGGTTGTCGGCACTCACGATGTATCCATGTTCGGAAATGCCCATGCTATTGTCGCCAGGGGTAAACTGTGCGAGATTGTTGGCGGTGAATTGCCGGTAAACCATGAGCGGTTGGGCTACTGCCGTTTTCGAGCTGGTCGGTTCTTCGGCCTCCAATCGATTCGGGGCCAAATAGTCCTCTTTCCTCCCCGGATTCGGCTTGTGTTCTGGCGGGCGGCCATTGCAGCCAATGACCTTTCCGCAATGCGGGTCGATGGGCTTACCGTCCCAGATGGGGGTTTGGATGATGCCCGTGGCTTGATAGGCGGGCTTGTTCAATTCGATGGCCTTGCCTCCTTGGGCAAGCAATCCTGCCGGACAAACAGCCCAGAAGCATAAAAGAAGTCTGATTATTCGTTTTCCCATAGTGATCGCTAAGAGTGATTACACAAGGTTACGACATTTTCAGGTCGGTGGCAATATGCATCAAACACAAGGTGCGACTGCCGAGCCGCGACGAAGCAAACGGCCTAGGGAGAGCCGACACGTCCTGAGCTGCGCGATTTCAGTAGATGGAAACAATGATCCTATGCTTGGGCTTGAATTGGTAGATTTTTTCCTGATCGGATAAGTCTTTCAAAATGAATCGTCCAGAATCATCATCGGCACCTTCCCTAATTGGTAAGAAGTCCTCTGCGGCTCCAATGGCATCCCATACCTTATGTGTAGTGAAGTAACCGTCCAGTTTCACGCCCCTGCCAGCCAATCTTGCGAGTCCTCCTGACGTGAGCGCATTTTTCAAGTCATCGCTTGTGGCAATCCCGCACACCAGCTTGTCCCAAGGCACTGCTTGGTCTGGATGCAGGTCTCGAAAATGTGGAATCTTCCATTTCATCACAGGTTTGCCGTTGGTGACTCCTTTGCGCTTTTTGTAGTAGCTTTTGAAGAGATGCACCGCTGATACCAAGGTGCAACCATGCGAGGCATCACCGCAAAAGTGCTCGTCGGTCGGCAAGATACTGTTGTACAGCATGTAGAGCGGGATTCCTTGATTTTTCTTTGCGTACTTTATCAGGGACTCGATTTGGCTCCCGTGTTCCATGCCTTCGTACCTGCCCCTTCGGGAGATGCGCTTTGCCTGAATGAAGGCCCGAAACTCAATCCACTCCCTTTCAAAACGGATTAAAAGCTCGATGTCGTTACCATTTGTGGCCTCATTGTTGGCTTCGCGGACTTCAATGGGCAGGAGAAACTCGTCGGCGAATGCCTGGATAGAGAACAAGAGGTTCTGGGTGATGGTCGTCTCATAAACAGCCCGTTCACTGCGCAAGTAGGCGAATTCGAGCCGTTTCCACGTTTCCATCGAGAGAAACCTGAAAAGGCTGCAAAGGTTGGGTGTGCCTTTCAACACATGGCGGGCTGCGCTCAGTTCCGAGTAATCCATTCTGCCAATTACGTCAATGTAGCCACGACGACCACCATGCCATTCCGATTCAGGGTTTCATCGACCATTCGCCCTTTTGGGAGGGGATCGTCTGAACGGCCAAACTCATGGCTGCATTGGTTCGCACGGGCCTCCGGCCAATGCACAAGAAGGATGTGGCAAGCGGGTGCCTCCTGACAAGCAAGTCGGCCATCATCCAAGCATTGCAGGCAAGGGACGCATTGCGCCTCACGGCCCCCTGCGACATGGCGTTGGCCTACCGCTCCATCAGCGCGGCCCCCTTGCCCTGAACCAGATTTCCCACCTCCCTTTGGGCGGTTCTCCTAGGGGTGAAAACCCCCGTTTTTGCCACTCGGAAAAGCTAGGAAAAGCTAGGAAAAGGAAGGAAAAGCCAGGAAAAGGCTGGAAAAGCTGGGAAAAGGGCATTTTCGGTTTTCGACGAAAAAGCCGCCGATTTCCCTAGGGTGCGGACGTGTGGATTGCCCTCAATCGAGTGGTTGGGAACGGCCTTGGAGCCTATGTCCGCATCATGCCAGCGGACGGATTTTGCAAAGCCGCCACGGCCATAACCGCCCGCCGAAAAGGATAGGAAACACATGGCGGATGGATGGTCAAAACAGCGGAAAAGAATAGCAAACACATAGCTTTTTCAAGGAAAACCATAGGAAAGGCATAGGTTTGGCCCAAACGAAAACCGCGACGCACTTTGGAGCCAATGTGCATCGCGGTGTTCGTTGCGGTAAGTTGTCACATGGCCCGCCTGTACTGCACGAGCATCGCAGCCAGTTCGGTGGGAAGCACCAAGCCGGGGTTCTCCTCCACCAGATCGACCACCAAGCCCATGAGCTTGCGGTCTGCCATTCCCGTCGGGCTTGCGGGTTCGTCGTCCCAAACGTCCATTGCCCTGTCGAGGTCGTAGTCTTGGGTCTTGACATATTTTTCCGTCACCACGACCGATGAATGCCCCAACAACTTCGATACCTTCTTGATGTCCACGTTCATGGATTGTAGGTGGGATGCAAAAGTCCTGCGGAGGTCGTGCCAGCTCAGGTACTTCTCGATCCCGAGGCAATCCAATATTTTCCTGAGATTCGTGTTCATCGAGGAGTTGGTCTTGATCGGCGCGTCGAACAACGAGCCGCCGTTTTCCAGCGACAACACCGAGCGCAGTTTCTGCGTGATCTTGATGGTTTGTTGCTTGTTCACCTTGCGCATGGTCAGCTTGAGGTGGGTGTCGGTCACGGTCATCTTCATTTGGTCTTGGAATTGGGCGATGTCGCTGAAACGGAATCCCGAGTAGATCGCCGCAAGTACCTGCTGCAACACGTTGTGGAGCTTGATGCCCTTCGAGCCTTTTGGGAACAAATTCAGGAGTTCTTTGCCCTCGTAGGCTTCATGCAGCCGCCCGATTTCAGATTCAGAAAGGATGTTCCTGTTCGGCGTGACCCATTGGAGCCTCTTTCTTGCCTTCGTCTCATGCCTGAATACCTCCATCGGGTTCTTGGTGATGAAGTTTCGCACGAGCGCATCGCGAAGGTATTTCGAGAGGAACTTGAAATTGCCGACAATTGCATTCTGTCCCAAGCCCTTTCCCTTCCCCTTCACGACCTTTTCGCCGCCCCCAACTTCAAAAACCCTCGCATGTGGCTTCATGTGTCGTAGGTATTCCTCGTAGCCCCGCAACCATTCGGGCGTAACCTCGGTGAGCAATACCTGTGGGTCGTATCCACGGATTGCCCGTAGGCAGGAGCGCCATTTGATGAAAGTGCTTGCCCGCACCTCCGCACGTTCATCCTCC
>JANORP010000159.1:0-5010 GCA_031415375.1 Bacteroidota bacterium
GTACATCAGGGTTTGAGCGTACAAGGTAGGGTAGGGCAGCGCAACCTCGCCGAGGTGGGTTTGCGTTATGCCAAAGCTTTCAAGGACAAAAACGACAAGGACATTTTCGCCTTCAAAATCAATGGCTCATTCATGCGGGCCGATGATTGGAATGCCAACAACGTAGATCCAACTGAGCAGTCCCTTGTAGGCACGAGCAATCCCGGCGGGTATGACAAGGTGAATACCTACGGTGATGAAAACCTCACCTCTGGCATCAACTCTGCAGCCTCTAATTACGACAAACGCATTTTCCCGGGACTCGGCATCTGGCACCGTGATGGCTACCAAGAAAAAGACATCGTAGATTACAATACCTACAACTTGAAATTGGCAGCTGCCCTGCATTTCAAGGTCCTCAAAGGCGCAGAACTGATCGCAGGCTCCAATTTTGGCACGGGTACTACAGTCTATCAAGGCGACAACCGGTACAGCCTCAAAGACATCCTTTTTCTCCAGAACAAGCTGGAGTTGAAAAAGGAAAACAAGTGGTTTGCACGCACCTATTTCACGCAAGAGGATGCAGGCAAGAGCTACGATGCTGTGTTTACGGCATTCTTGATCCAAGATGCAGCCAAGAGCACCAATGAGTGGAGCAACGACTACCGCAACTATTGGTCCAACAATATTCGTGCAAAAGCAGAGGCGCTTCCTGGCTATCCTGCATTCAACCTGCCTTGGGCCGACGATTACATTACCTATGACTCTGTCATGGCAGCCAATCAAGACTCATTGCAGGTCTGGCACCAACAAGCAAGGGACTTCGCCAACACGGGCAATATCATCGACCGTACACTTGATCGATTTGAGCCAGGTACGGCCGCTTTTGATTCTATCAAGGCAGACATCACGAGCCGCACGGCCTATACACAAAAAGGAACGCGCTTCTTTGACAAATCCAAGCTCTGGCACGCACAGGGGGAATACAAGTTTACCCCAAGTTTCATGGACATTACCATTGGCGGTAACGTGCGCGTCTATTTGCCCAACTCAGCGGGCACGATTTTCAGCGACACCAGCGGGGTGCGCATCGTGAACAAAGAGGCCGGGGCTTATGTCGGCGGCGAAAAAAAACTATTTGATGATCGCTTGAAACTCAACGCCACAGTGAGGGTGGACAAAAACCAAAACTTCAAGTTCTTGGTTTCGCCAGCTCTCTCTGCCGTGTATGCTGTGAAGGCAGACCATATCCTGCGCTTGGCACTCAACTCTGCGATTCGTAATCCCACCCTTTCTGAGCAATACCTGTACTACAACGTAGGCCGTGCGATCCTGGTCGGTAACGTTGAGGGTAGGCAAAATCTAGTGACCCTTGAGTCGCTCAACCACTTTTTTGATTCGCAAGAGCGCGATACACTTGTCTATTTTGATGTACCTGCCATTCGCCCAGAAAAGGTCAAGAGTGCCGAGATTGGTTATCGTGGTACTATTGGACAGCACTTCTTTATAGATGCGAGCTACTATTTCAGCCTGTACAAAGATTTTCTCGGGTACAAAATCGGTGCCGACATCACCGTGGATACGATCATCAATCTCGCCAACGTCAATCAAATCTACCGAGTCGCCGCAAACTCCGACAATATCGTGACCACCCAAGGTTTCAGCATTGGAGCGAACTATTATTTCAAGAAGTACTATATGCTCAATGGCAACTATTCTTGGAACGTGCTCAATAAACTTGCAGTCGATGATCCGATCATCCCCGCCTTTAATACGCCCGAGCACAAGTTCAATTTTGGCTTTGGTGGACGCAACATCCC
This sequence comes from Bacteroidota bacterium, assembly GCA_031415375.1. GTDB lineage: Bacteria > Bacteroidota > Bacteroidia > J057 > JADKCL01 > JADKCL01. The sequence goes on from JANORP010000159.1 coordinate 1,800, forward strand.
TGTCAAGCTCGGGCAAAAGACGATCCGCGACCTCGGGTTCAACTTCAATTTCAAATATGTACAAGGGTTTGAATTTCAGGGCTCTCCACAGTTCACAGGCTTCGTGCCAACCTATTGGTTACTTGATGGGCAGGTGAATAAAAGGGTGCAGAAGATCCACACAACCTTCAAGTTGGGTGCCAGTAATATCCTGAATCGCCAATCCCTTCAGGTCTATGGTGGTCCCTATGTAGGACGATTGGCCTATCTGTCTGTGCTTGTAGAGCTGGACAAATTGTAATTATTTTGATATGTTTATCCAAATTCTCAGTTGTTTTATAGAATCAATATCGAATTAGTATGAAGAAATTACTACTGTTTAGTGCCTTTTTGGCTTTGATGACACTCGCAATCCCTGTGAGTGCACAGCGCTATCTGTCGGAGGTTTTCTCCACAGTGACTAGGACGACCAATATCATGTATGCCTCCAACATCACCGTGATCACGGGCGGGCCTACATTGGACACACTCCTTTTTGATGCCTATACCCCAGACGGCGACACGATGTCTGAGCGTCCAGTGGTCATTGTGGCACATACAGGCTCCTTCCTGCCTTCGCCACAAAATGGCCAAGCTACAGGTAGCCGCAAAGACTCAGCTGTGGTCGATATGTGCCGCAAGCTGGCCAAGCGTGGTTTTGTAGCCATCGCTATGGAGTATCGTTTTGGCTGGAATCCAGTGGCTTCTACCCAAGAAGGTCGTACTGGCACATTGTTGAATGCTGCTTACCGTGGCATCCAAGATGCACGTACCCTCGTGCGTTTCCTCCGCACCGACATCGCCGCTGGCAACCAATGGAAACTCAATGGCAACAAGATTACCGTAGGTGGCATGGGCACCGGTGGCTACATCGCCTTTGGCGCAGCATACCTCGACAGCTATGACGAGATCAACCTCGGCAAATTCCTCGACGGTACTGGTGCATCGTTTGTCGATACTTCACTTTCAGGTGACGTCGAAGGCAAGTGGAACCGCCCACTCAACATCGGCAACTATCCTAGCCAGAGCTCTGCAATCCAATTCGCATTCAACCTCGGTGGCGCTGTCGGCGACTCGACTTGGATCGAAGCTGGCGAAGTCCCAATGGCTAGCGCAAGCGTGCCTAGCGACCCATTTGCACCTTATGTATATGGTGCTGTGATCGTGCCTACCACGGGCCAGTTTGTGGTAAACGTGAGTGGTAGCAAAGGTGCACAAAGCCGCATTCAGCGCTTGGGCATCAACAGCTCTTACGACACCCAAACCTATATCGATCCTACCTCCTTGCAAGCCGCTACCGTCAACGGTGGTCTGAACGGCCTGTTCCCATTCTTCCGTCCAGGCCCAGGCCCAGAGTCTGCTCCTTGGGAGTACTGGGATAGCCTTTACTGGAAAAACGTGCCCCACCCAACCCTCGGCAACTTTCACTTGGCTGGCCTTGCCACCAACCCTGACATGAGCCGTGCCAAAGAAATGGCCTATTTGGACTCTTCTTTGAGCTTCATCGTGCCACGCTTGGTGTGCTCAATGGGCCTTGCCAACTGTGCAGCTGCCACGGGTGCATCTGACCAAGTCAATGCAGACATGCATGTGACCGTCTATCCAAACCCATCTGCGAGCTATGTGAACATTGCCGCTGAGAATGGTGGCAACATCATCAGCGCTATCACCGTGACCGACTTGAGCGGCCGCCAAGTGAAAGTTGCAACTGGGATCAACAATGCGACTTATCGCCTCGACCATGCCGACCTTAGCCCCGGCATGTACTTCCTCACGATCCAGACCCGCAAGGGCATCGTGACCCAAAAAGTGCTCTTCAACTGAGCATTGAATTGAATTTGGTAAATGGCTTCGGCGCCTCTCCCATCATGGGGGGGGCGCCGAAGCCTTTTTTGTGGAAAGGAAATCCTAGTGTGGTGCCGACCAATGTCCCTTCAAAAGACAAAGCGTCAGGGCAATATGCATTGCCGCCGACGCTCTGAGCTGTGAATACGAAGGTTGCAAGAGAACGTGGACGGTTTCAAAATGGCAACCCTTGTACACAGTGAATCGCTGCATCGGTGTTGGCTACAAAGTGCAACATGAGATTTTTGCTTCCCAAACGTCGTCTGGGATACCACAGTTGCAGCTTTGAATTCAATTTTTGAGCGTCGATTCAGAAGCAATTTATCCAGCAGACTTTCAAACTGAGTTAGCTTGACCCTGAATGGTGCAAATCGATGACTGTTTGGGCACAATCCAAGCTAGATTGGCTTCGCTGGGCTTGGGTGAGGGGTTCCAGGCCTTGCGGTCAATCCTCCAACTCCTTGAGGACCATGATTTTTTGCCAAATCTTCTGACTCAAACCCAAGGTGAGGTCTTCGATTTCATTGACGGTTTGCAGCACGACCTCGTCGCTGATGGCTTGTGAATAGAGCGCGCCGACCTTGCTGGTGAGCGAAAGCAACTCGCTGCAATAGTTCAAGTAGCGGGTGAGCTGCAAAGGCGTGAGGTCATTTTTGGGCGAATTAGGGGTGTTTTCTGAGACGATGCGACTTGGGTCTTTGGTGAGTTGATGCATGTCGATCACATGTGCGATCGAGCGCAACTCAAACAGGACTTTGAGGGCGCGGCTGCGCTTTACACGCGTTTCCACAGTGAACAAAAAATAGACTGCTGCCCCGATGAGCAAGATTTCGTTGGTGCCGGCTTCAGATCCTTGGATCAGATCGGTGATTGTGAAGGCTTTACTTTCAAAGTCGATGCTGGCGAGTGTGATCACGATGATGGATAGCATCATCAAGATCAGCAAGCCTATGCCCATCCTGATCCATAAATTGGGTCGAGATATCCATTCGATCTTTTGGCGGGAATCCTCGGCCAGGTTTTTCAAATCGGTGCAGACCTTGGTGAGGCCCGAGCTAGGGAAGCGGTCGGCAATACGCTTTTTGAGAATACTGATGGTCCCGATTACCTTGATGACATCGAGCGTGCGGTATTCATTGGGTTCTGATCTCATTGTACCTTAAAAATAAGGATTTGTTGCCAACAGGCAATTTCCCATCACCTTTTGAATTAGGGTAAACGCATTAAAATCGATCTTCGAGTAAGTGGCCCCAATCGTGGACGATGAGGAGTATTGTACAAATTTCGGCCGATTCCTATAAATGTACTATTGGACCCGTTCGTGGGGGGGCCCCCCCAACCCGGGGGG
>JANORP010000160.1:0-34062 GCA_031415375.1 Bacteroidota bacterium
GCCGCATCGATAATGCCGGCGCCGCAGATGCCCAGATGAACTGGGCCATGGACAAGGCTAGACTCACGATAGGCTATTTCAAGACCTGCATCCAACAGACGCCCGAAAACCAATATGGGCACAGCCTCAAAGTGCGCTTGGAGGATGAAAACGGCACCGAGCACATCTGGCTCAACGACTTGAGCATCGACGATGACGGCTTGTTTTATGGCGTCATCGATAGCGAACCCGTCACAGTCACCAATGTAAAAGCAGGGACACGCATTGGGTTTCCACACGATGCGATCTCTGATTGGTTGTTGGTAGAGGATGGTCGATTGATCGGCGGCTACACGATCAGGGTGTATCGCGAGAGCCTCAGCGATGCAGAGATCGTGGAGTTTGACAAGGCATTCGGCGTCGGTTTCGACTATGGCGTCGATTATTTCCCCCATGACATGTCCACACCTGAGGGCGCGATCTTGTGTCTGGAGGATGCCTATACTGCTGGCGATGTGGCGGCTGCACTGGCCTGCAAGGATTTTGAAACTGAGGCTAGGATGCTGCTGGATCAAATACCAAGCATGGCGGGTTTTGAGGAAGAGCTGGTGACGCAGACCGCCGAGACCTTGAAGCTGTCGTTTGAAGCACACATGCGTTCAGGATCGATGCCCAATTTTGAGGGCTTTCTCCACGCCTTTCCAGAGCGCGAGTTTCTTGACGAAAACACTGTGATCATCAGTGAGATCTGTTATCATACCGATGGCAAGATGACCCTCGATCGTCTCGTAGTCACGCGTCGCGGCGATGAGTGGCGCGTCGGGCCGCCTGTGAATGTGGATGAGAACGGGGAATAGATTCCTCGGACGACGACGTAAAATAGAAGGCACTTTACGAGGCTTGGCCGTGGCCGAAATGCTGCTGATCTTTGTCTGGATCGATTGCATGGCCTTGGAAGCAGAGCTATCCATAGCAGCAAATACTCGATCCCCGCATCTTGGGAAATGCGCAACATAGATTCCTTGCGCTTGGCCATTTCAAGAATTGACTAGAATGGCATTGATTTATTGGGAAAAATTGTAAATTAAGTTCCTGTAAATGAGTGGCATACAGAAATATCCCAAAAATATTCCCTTCTCCTTGAAATAAAAAAGCCATTCAGCCGACTACAGGGTTGAAATGGAAATTGTACAGCATACAGCAGTGGCACAAGCGCAAAATGAAGAGATCGAGCAGGCCGTCCGCAAGGAAGGGGGCAGGCTCCTGAACTTCATCAAGCGCAAGGTGCGAGACGATGATGATGCGCGTGACATCTTCCAAGACGTGTTTTCGCAGTTTGTCGAAGCCTACCGAGGTTTGGAAGGCATTGAACGTGTGACGTCTTGGTTGTATCGCGTGGCACGCAACAAAATCTCGGATCTGTACCGTCGCAATCGTCCAGCAGCAGCTAGCCGGCAGCAGCTGCAAAGCGATGACGAGGGTATTCCCTCAGTCTCATTGCTGGATATCTTGCCCGATTTGGGACCCAATCCTGAGGATTTGCTGCACAATGAATCCATGTGGGAAGCCATAGAAGCCGCACTTGACGAGTTACCTGAAAACCAGCGCCAGATATTCGAAATGCACGAATTGGAAGGGTTGAGTTTCAAGGAAATCGCCGAGCAGATAGGAGAAACGGAAAATACCTTGCGGATGCGCAAGTACTATGCCGTGCAATTCCTACGCGATCGGTTGGCCACCTATTATTTGGACATCTAAAAAAGAAAAAACACCATGAAAGGTAGAATGAAAGGTTTTTGGATTTTGAAAGGGCTGAAATTCGCCGTGCTGGGCGCCGCCTTTGTGAGCTTGGCATCGCTGGCCGTGATGCTGCTTTGGAACTGGCTTATGCCAGCCATCTTTGGGCTAGGTGCCATCAGCTGGCTGCAATCCCTCGGCTTGCTGGCCTTGGCAAAGATCCTCTTTGGCGGCCATCGGGGCGGTGGTCGTGGTTGGGGCAATCACAAAGGGCATGGACACTGGCGCGAAAAGATGGAGGCCAAGTGGGAAGGCATGAGCGAGGAGCAAAAGGCACAGATGCGTGAGCGCTGGGGCAGGGGTTGCGGCCATCAACGCAACTGGGCGCCCAAGGAAGATACCCAAAAAGAAGCGGGCTAAGGTCTCTTTGATGACTACAATGGGAAAAACGCCCTGCTTACAACCGTAGGCAGGGCGTTTGAGTATCAGGGCCTATCGGCCTCAGCCATAAAAAAAGCGGACCAAGGCCCGCTTTTTCTTGATCCATTGCTGGATTATCTTGCTGAGCGGTCTAGATAATAAACCGCGCCGTTTACAGTGTAATTGCAAGGATTGAGCGTCTGATCGCTGCGCAACACCAACTCCAATGAAGTCTCGGTCATTTTGCGCAAGCCCCAGGTGCCGCCGCCATCGGTATAGATCACGCGGTCATCGACGCTGTAGCGTGCAGAGAAAATCTCGCCATTGTCATTGAGTGTCCAGAGCTCGCTGCTGTTGTATTCAAATGTGCAGATACCACCCTCGGTTCCTTCACCAAAAGGGAAGTTTTGGGTTGCAGTCAAGTTGCCTTGACCATCAAAGGTATTGACATCGACATGGTTGATGGTCCATGCACCTGCGCGCAAAATAGATCCATCAAATGCCTCAGCGTCATCAACTCCCTTTTGGGTGTTGCAAGATGTGAGCGCAAAGGCAGAAAGGAGCAAAAGGGCAGAGAGGAAAGCAAAGTATCTTTTCATAGATGTTGCAAATTTGGAATCAATGTTAAGCAAAGAAATAGAAAATTCCAAGACAAATTTGTGCACGATGGGTCCCTTGAAACAAGGCAAAATTTCATGGACTATCCCTCAAAGCCTACAATAGCACATACAAGGCGATCGGCAAAGCGATCAGTACAAGGATTCCAGTCAATACGATGCGGTTCCACATCTGCTGCCGTTTGGCGAGGCGATCGCGAAATGCGTTCGTTGCCTTCATCCTATTCGGTATCAACCGTTGCATTTCATTCATCGAGCAAGTTGCCAGCGTAGTCTAGCAGCGTCCAAACTAGCAAAATCCGCTGATTTTATCTTTGTAAGGTAAGCTATGAGATTTATTTTTTCCAAAGTCACTGCAATTCCGAAACTATATCGTAATATTGCAATATACAAATAAAGAATATGGGAGCTACGAAGACTACACATTTTACTGATCGGCAAAACGAAATGGCCGCACTCATGAAAGCATTGGCGCATCCCGCCCGCATCGCGATCTTAGAATTTCTGATTCAGACCCCAGGCTGCATCTGTGGCGACATCGTCGATGTACTGCCGCTCGCACAGCCTACGGTCTCCCAGCACCTCAAGGAGCTCAAGCAGGCGGGCCTCATTGCTGGCACAGTCGAGGGGACAGCCATTTGCTACTGCATTGATACAGCCAACTGGCTCAAATTCAGGGATATACTCAATGCGCTGTTTGACCAATTTCCCTGCAATGACTCCACTTGTTGTTAATCACCTTTAATATAAATCGATAAGTACAATGAAAAATCCGTTTCCAAGAATGCACGTGAGCTTGTATGTGAGCGACATTCAGCGATCTGTTTCCTTTTACACAAGTTTTTTTGGCGTGGAGCCCACCAAAATCAAAGCCGACTATGCCAAGTTTGTCTTGGATGAGCCTTCTTTGATCATCTCCTTCGTGCAAAATCCCGAGCGCGTGCAAGAAAATTTCGGGCATCTTGGCTTTCAAGTCGAGACGATCGAGGATCTCAATCTGCGCCTTTGGCAGGCACGCAAAGACCAGTTGGTTTCCAAAGAGGAGACCGGCACCAATTGTTGCTATGCCAAGCAAGACAAGTTTTGGGTCAATGATCCCGATGGTGTGCAGTGGGAAGTCTATTATTTCCACGAGGATGCCGAGTTCAACGACCCACGTGTCGAGGGCGAGGCGCAGGCGGTTTGTTGCCTTCCCAAGGAGGCCGCTGCAACGGTTGCAATGAGCTGAATTACATCCTTTTGATGGCCAGATAGCCATCAAGACTGGCTTTGATCGCGCTTCATCGTGCATCAAAGCCAGTTGCTGTTTCAGCACATGGCTAGCTTCCACTGTAGCTGTAGCACGCAAACCCATCTCCCATTGCGGTCGATCGCCCGTTGCGAGCAAATCGATTTGTCAATTCGTTGCAATTATCGCATTACTCCCTAAATTTGCCGGCGATGACACAATCCGATATCGAAATCAAAGTTTATAGCGGTCCGCTAGCGATGCAGACCGATTTGGCCGAATGGTTGGAGCTGAGGCCTGCAGTGAACAATTTGCTCTTGGGCCTGCTCTACCGCATGGCGCGCCGCGAGGCGGATGGTGGTGAGGTGAAGGCTTTGTTGGTCGGCGTCTTTCAAGGCGATGAACCCAAGTTGGCTTTTCTCTGGATGCCGCCACGATTTGAGATGGTCATGGTCGCTGCCGAGCAAGGCTGGGAGCCAGCCTTGGAGGCTGCGGTCAAGTATTTTTCAGAAAATAAGGACGGAATTTCTGGGCTTGTGGGGCCTGAACGACAGACGACCATGTTTGCACGGGGTTTTGTGGATGATTCCAAAATCGTGTTCAAGCAATATATCTGGCAGCTTGATCGGCTCGTAGAGCCGAGGCCCTCCAAAGGCGAAATGCGACTTGCGATGCCACCTGATGCCGACCTATTGGCAGGCTGGGTGGTCACCTTTTTCCAGGAGGCCATGGGCAAGGAGATTTCGCAGGGCGATGCAATTCAGTTGGTGCGGGGCAAGATTTTGGACCGCGCGCTCTATTTATGGGATGATGAAGGCGTGCAATGCATGGCAGGACTTGAGCGCGCTACGCGCCATGGTATCACCGTCGTGCTTGTATATACACCCGCAGCAGCGCGTGGGCATGGCTACGCCTCCAATTTGGTTGCGCAGATGAGTGCACAAGCCTTGCGCAATGGCCGCAAGTTTCTCTGCCTGCACACCGACGCAGATTTCCCTACCAGCAACAAGGTCTATCGCGACTTGGGCTATTATCAGGTAGGAGAGGGGCTCATTCTGAATTTTGAATAGCCTCATTCCCAATTGGTCAATCTCAATTTTCGGTAGCGGACAAACTTTCATTTTCTGGAGACAAAACAGTCGTGTAACCAATTGCCGTTCATCCATTATATGGCTGTACCGCTAAGAAAAACGCATTTCGTATGAAAATTGTCCGCTTCGCCCGCTATTGCGCGGCCTTGTTTCTCTTTTGCCTGTCCGCAGGACTGGCATTCGCCCAAGCCCCGACCCAAGGCACTGCCACATTGAGTTTCTCGCTCCAAGACAACCAAGGCAAGCCCATGGCCGCGACCGAGATTGAATTCGTGGAGATCCAGACCAGAGAGCGTTTGACCGCAAGGACAGATGCTGCTGGCAAGCTCGAAAAGACCTTCACGACTGGCCGCTTTTGGCAGATCAACGTGCTCCAAATCAGAGATTATTTTTTCTGGCAATTTGAGGTGGCACCCAGCCGCAACATGCGTCTCAACAAGCTCATTACCTATGATTTCAAGCGCTATGAACGGGAGACCCGCCCTGTCGTCGATCGCAGCAAGCTCGGCCTCAAGACCGAGGCTCAGAAAGTCGCCGTCGATGCAGTGCCCGATGCTGGCAACGGCATCATCAAGCTAGAAATCAAGCGCGCCAACGATTTGCCTTTGCTCAACTTTCCCGTCGCGATCACCTGTTACAAAATCCGTAAGACATTCACTGCCACTACCAATGCAGCTGGAATCGCCACCTTCAAGGCACCGCTCGACAATGAATACGAGATCGATATCGATGGCATTGCCAGCTTTGACTACATCGATCTGCCCGCCAAACCGGGTTATCACGCCACCAAGCGCTTTACCTACGAACCCACGATCATCAAGGAAAAAATGGTGCGCGACACCATCGAGCAATTTCTCGAACCTGCCCAAGAAGGCACCTCGGGCAGCGTGATCGCCCATGTGACCCTCAAAGGGGGGCCAGATGGTGTCTGGAGGAATGAGCGCATCTATTTGGAGATCCTTGGCGAACACAAGTGGTACCGTGGCAAGACCGACCAAAATGGCCAGGTGACCTTTCTGCTGCCCAAAGGAAAAAAATACATGGTTCATGGCACCTTTGAGTTTGACCTCGATGTCTTGGATCTGCGCCGTCGCCGTGGCATCGGCTACAGCAACAAGACCGTGCGCTATACCCCTCAGGAAAAATACCAATACCCAGAGCGCTTCATCCCCAAGCCCGAGCAATTGGTTGTCGATGCCTTCTCGCGTTACTTGGAAAAGCAATTCACTCCGCCCGCCAACGACAATGCCGTGAACACCCTCGCGCAGTGGGGCAGCCCTGTCAATGCCAATAGCCAAGAAGCCGTCTTGCGTCTTGCTTGGGTGACGGGTGAAGAAGTCGATAAGGCAGGTGCACCTCCGCTCAACATTGCCCTGGTCATCGACAAAAGTGGCTCCATGGCTGGCCATGACCGCATCGACCAACTAAAATTGTCGATGCTAGAGTTTGTCGCCGCGATGCGCAAAATCGATGTGATCTCGCTCATCATTTTTGAAGATTTTGAGACCGTCTTGGTGCCGGCGCAGCCGATTGGTGAAGACAAGGCCCGCATCTTGCAACTCATCGAGCGCATCGAGGCCGATGGTGGCACCAATATTTTCAAAGGCTTGCAGGCTGGTTACAAGGAGGTTCAGAAAAACAACAAAGCAGGCAGTACCAACCGCGTCATCTTGCTCACCGATGGCTACGATGGTACCCCGGTAGAGGACTTTGCCGCCATGCAAAAGCCCTATACGGCCAAGGGTTTGGAATGCTCGGCAGTTGGAGTGGGAGAATCCTATAACCTGGCACTGCTACAGCAGTTGGCAACCCTAGGTGGCGGCTTGCTGGAGCATGTGGGCGATGCCAGAGGCATGCGTGAAGCATTTGTGAACCAGCTCAACAGCGTGCTGTATCCCATTGCCAAAAACCTGGAGGTCGAGATCACCTACAATCGACACTTGGAATACAAGCAGCTCATGGGTTTTCCACTCACCGAAAAGAGCGGCAATCGCCTCAAAATGAAGCTCAAAAACATGTATGCTGGCCTCAATCAATTGGCTTTCATTCGGTTCAAGGTCATACAACCCGATCCATCGATCCAGGCCGAACCTGTGATCATCAAATTGCGGTACACTGATCTGCGCACGGGCAAAGTCGTCGAGCAAATCACCGAGGCCCCGTTGCAATGGTCTGAGGGCAGCGGGGAACTGGAATTACAGTTTGCTCAGAATGAGAAGAAGATGTATGCCATCGCTGTCATGAATGCAAGCTTGAAGGCGATGAGTGACAAATTTCACGCTGGCGACCTCGCCGGGGCAAAGGCTGCCATCAATGATGGCCTTGCAAGTCTCCAAAAAACTTTCCCCAACACAGAAGATGCCGATCTTCGCGCCTTGCGGGATCAATTAGACTCCTATTTGGATGTGCTTGTAAAGCAAAAATAGGGCAACGATCGCCGATGATGCAGGCTATGCTTGCATCGTCGGCGGTTCATCCATTGCCAGTACCATGCGGTAGCGCACGGTATTGTTGCGCACCTTGTCAAGCGCAGCATTGACATTTGCCAAAGGGAAAACCTCGGTTTTGGCGACAATGCCTTTGCGCGCGGCAAAGGCCAGCATTTCCTGAATGAGGGCACGACCGCCAATCTGACTGCCTTTGATGGCCTTGTGTTCCAGCAGCGTGGATGCGGGCACGTTGAGTTTGGTGCCATGGCCCGTCACGAAGACCAGCTGTCCATTGGGGCGCAGTGCCCGCACATAAGGTTGCCAATCGAGATCGGCAGTTGCAGTCACGAGAATGAAATCAAAGGTCTTGGAGAGCGCGGCAAGTGCTTTTTCCCCTGAAGAATCTACAAAGTGGTGCGCGCCCAAATCCATCGCCTCCTGGGCTTTGTTGGCGGATGAGGAAATCGCCCAGACCTCGCAACCCATCGCCGATGCAAATTGCAGCGCGAGGTGCCCGAGGCCACCGATCCCCACGACCGCTACCTTGTGCCAATGCCGAACGTCATAGCGCCGCAAGGGCGCATAGACGGTGATGCCGCCGCAAAGCAGAGGAGCGGCCACCTCAGAAGGCAGGCCCTCAGGGATAGGAAATGCAAACCGTGCATCCGCTAGCACATGGTCAGCAAAGCCGCCATGCTGCCCGACACAGGTCGCCTTGGCGAGTGTGCAGAGCTGTTCTTGCCCGGTCGTGCACCATTCGCAGTTCATGCAACTGCCCGATTGCCACCCGATGCCCACGCGCTGCCCGATCGACAGCCAATGCACATCTTCACCCTTTTGGAGCACATGCCCGATCACCTCGTGACCGGGCACAAGGGGATAGCGACTGATGCGCCAATCGTTTTCGATCAAGTGCAAATCGCTGTGGCAAATTCCACAATGGCTCACTTTGATAAGTACCTCGTTGCGACCAGTCGAGGCGACATCGTATTGAAAAGGTTGCAGTGAGGCTCCGACTGCCGAGGCTGCATAAGCTTGGATTTTCATGCCAGCAAGATACCGATCTTGCCGTACTCGATGAAGAACAGTACCCTAATAATCGGCCCATTTACCCTGAATTATCACTGTGGATACATTTTTATCGATTTAGACGGATGCTATTTGGGGGATAGCGGGGAATTTTTTGTAATCTTATGCGAGATATTAACTTTTAGAATAGGATGAGAAAATTTTACATTGTCTTTGCTTTATTGCTCCTTGGTTCGACGTCCATGTTTGCCCAGCGTAGATGTGGTACGATGGATTACCTCCAAACACAAATGGAGAAGGATCCATCGATTGCAAAAAATCTGGAGAAACAGGAGAATCAAATCCAAAATTGGGTTCGTGAGAATGGTGATCGTCACCGCGTTGCGGGTATCATCACTATCCCTGTCGTTGTACACGTCGTCTATCGCACGGCAACGCAAAACATCAGCGATGCACAAGTGCTTTCGCAGATTGCAGTATTGAACGAAGACTTTGGCGCCACAAATGCTGATATCGGCAGCGTGCCTGCCGTCTGGCAAAATCTAGCGACCCCCTCTGGCATCCAGTTTTGCATGGCAAGCCGCGACCCGCAAGGCAACCCTACCACGGGTATTGACCGTGTGCTCACGACGACCCTTTCCTTCTCTGACAACGATGCTGTGAAATACACTTCTCAAGGTGGTATTAATGCTTGGGACCGCAATTCTTATTTGAATTTGTGGGTCTGTAACCTTGGAGGCGGTCTTTTGGGCTATGCTCAATTTCCAGGCACAGGTCTCGCTGCCACCGATGGCGTCGTGATTGGCTACAACTATTTCGGTCGTGTCGGTACACTCTCGGCACCTTACAACAAAGGCCGCACCGCTACGCACGAAGTGGGTCACTGGTTCAACTTGCGCCACATCTGGGGCGATGATGGTGGCGCTTGCACAGGCAGCGACCAAGTCGCAGATACTCCTAACCAAGCTGGAGAAAACTATGGTTGCCCAGCCATCCCAACCCTGGATGCTTGCCAGCCAGCAGCTCCAGGCGTCATGTCCATGAACTATATGGACTACACCGACGACCTTTGCATGTATTTCTTTACCACTGGTCAAGGCACCCGGATGAATGCTGCGCTTTCAGGTACACGGGTGAGCCTTCTTAGCTCATTGGGTTGCACACCTGTGATCTTGCCAACCGACGACGCATCGGTAGATGCCATCACCTCGCCGAGCGGTACCTATTGCACCGATCAAATCACGCCTGTGTTTACACTCAAAAACTTTGGCGCCAATAGTTTGACAAGTGTCACCATCAACTGGCAGATCGACGCTGGTGCAGTGCAGACACAAGCTTGGACAGGTACCTTGGCCTCTTTGGCGAGCACCACGGTGACCTTGCCCGTCCAAACCGTTGCAGGTGGCAATCACACGATCACCATCTATACCACCAGCCCCAACGGCAATACCGATGGCCAGCCTAGCAATGACTCCAAGACCAATAGCTTCACAATTGCTACCTTGGGCCAGGCGCTGCCATTTTCCTACAACTTCACAAGCCCAGCTTGGCCTCCAGTAGGTTGGACGATCACCAATTCTGACGCAGCATTGACTTGGGAGCACAATCCTAGTGTCGGCAATGGTGGAAATGGATGTGTCTGGATCAACAATTATGATTACCAAGACCGTGGTCAAAGGGATGAGTTCCGCCTACCAAGCGTAGATTTGAGCGGCGTCACAGGTGCCAATATGACATTTGACCTGAGCTATTCGCTGTATACGCCTACCGGCTACAGTGATACCTTGGTCATCTACGGTTCGATCGATTGTGGCGTGACCTGGACTCAGCTCTACAAGAAGTTTGACGAACCACTCACAACCACGACTCCTTATTATGTCCAAGGTATATTCACTCCTGTGAGTTCAAACCAATGGCGCAACGAGGCTGTTTCGTTGGCTTCTCTCGTGGGTAGCTCTGGCGCGATTGTAAAGTTTGTGAACGTGACCGACTACGAAAACAACCTGTACATCGACAATATCAACATCGCTGTCGGTGCTGTTGCTGTGGACGAGTCAGTGCTTTCAGCTTCGGTAAACGCCTATCCAAATCCTAACGACGGTATGTTCAAGGTGAATGTGAACCTGCCTTCGACCACCGATTTGAACCTCTCCGTGTACAATGCCGTTGGCCAGAAAGTTGCGAGCCGCAACTTTGCAGCCTTCAGCAACGGTACCTTGGAGTTTGATCTCACCGGCCAAGCAGCCGGCGTCTATTTCCTCCGCGTGGAGTCAGATGGCAAAATGATCATCAAGAAAATCTCGGTTCAATAAGCTGAACCAGCCGTAATTGTGCAAGAGGCGGCCCATCGGGTCGCCTCTTGCAATTGATGGCAAGCCAATTCCGCAAATCTTGGACAATATCTACACTGCTCCCGGTTCACACGCAATCAAATTTCAAATCAAAAATCAGCATGAACGAGTCCAAAATCAATTTGATCCAAGGTGACATTACCAAATTGGAGGTCGATGCCATCGTGAATGCCGCAAATACATCACTGCTTGGTGGCGGTGGCGTCGATGGAGCAATCCATCGCGCAGGCGGGCCTGAGATTCTAGCCGCCTGTCAGGCGATTCGCGCGCGGCAGGGTGGTTGTGCGGTAGGAGAGGCGGTGGTGACACCCGCAGGCAAGCTGCCAGCGCGCTACGTGATCCACACCGTAGGACCCGTCTGGAATGGGGGGACGCTGCAGGAAGCCGAGCGGCTGGCAGATGCATATCGCAACTGCATGACCCTCGCCGAGAAACTGCAGGTGCAGACCATTGCCTTCCCGAGCATCAGCACAGGGATATATCGATTCCCCAAGGACTTGGCCGCAGAAATTGCGTGCATGACAGTCCTTGAGATGCTAGCAGCTGGATCGAATATCCTATGCGTCACCTTTGTATGCTATGATGCTGAAAATTTTGAAATTTATCGACATCGTCTTGCCGAGCTTCAAGCTTGATCGCCCCGTAGCCGTCTCAGATGCGCGTCGATTTCGAAGCTATAGATAAAATAGCCACCGATCCCTAGCAGTGCCAATCCTGCGATGGACAGCCAATAACACAGGGGATCAATTGCTTCATACTTGGGGTCTTTGAGATGCAATCCCCCGAGTAAGAAACCAAAGGCACCGCTTGCCAACAGTACCATAAACAGCAGCCACCGCGTGTTGCCTGTCTTGCCCACATAGATCCACAATCCTGTGAGCAGGCCGCAAAAGACCAGCTCAGTGATCACAAAACCCAGGGAATTCCAAGTGATCACCTCTTCCACTAGCAGCAGGCCATGGATGAGCATGCTCGCAATCGCCATGAGCCAGAAGTGACTGCGACCCTTTGCCAACGTTTCAGCATCTATCGTTGAAGCATTCTCCTCATTCATAGCCCGAAATTATCCAAAAAATCGATAGGGCTGGGGGATAGAATTGTACATTGGCTAAAAATGCCAGTGCAAGCAAAACAAAAAGGCGAGGCCAATGAGCTGTTGATCGCCAAAAATATTGGACACCAGATGCAAAACCTGTTCATTTTGCATTTGGCCACCGCTTGGTCATCGACGATCTTTGCCACAAGAACAGCACCATGGGAGAATACATCGGTTTTGAGATAGAAGACTTGGAGATATTTTTTCAATATCCCGAGTGGTGGGAGCAGCGCGTCGAAAACGACGAGACCTATTTATTTTGGGATGAATATGTGGGCAGTTTTCGCCTCACACCCATTCGCCTCAAAAAGGGTGGCCCCAACTTGGCACAATTCGTAGTCGATCACAAGGCGGCGACCGCAGGGGCCCAGTCCAAAAAACTCGGGCGTCACAGCTATGTGGTCTCGCAATGTGATACGACTGACGCTGATGGTACCCACACGCGGCTGCATACCTATGTCGGCGGTTGTGGTTCCGTTGCCATTGTTTGTTCCTACGCCTACGGACTAGAGCTTTTGGAAGACGAATTTGATCGGGATGCCGTAGAGGCTGGACTGGAAGAGGTCGAGATTTTGCTGGAAGGCTTGCGCTATGGTGATGAAGATGAATGAGCGGTCCAGCTTTCTGAGATATTTTAGTTCATACGGGTAAATGCTTTAATTTTGCCTATCCTGCATCTGGCAGGAGATTCCTTGTGTACCGAGCGTGCAGGGGACAGATATTGGATTTTAGAGACCCGCAAGGGTTTCTTGCTTCCTCTCCGCTTGCACCCGTCTGTAACCTACTGCACGCCGCCAGAGGCCAGGGATTCTCCTGCCAGATGTACGAGCTTTCATTTGGAGAGATCGACCTGCATTTCAGCCCAAACCCAGCTGATATTTTTCCGCAAGTTTCTTGGGAGCCACTTGGCAATAGGAAAGCGTGATCAGAGCTCGCAGTAGCTCTTCATCCACCAGTTCTAGACTCACGTGCGTCCAACCATGTTTGCCCCAGGCGCTATTCACGGGATAGACAACCGCAGAATTGTATTCAGAAAACATGGCCTGATCGGCAGCCGAAAGCCGTATCGTGATGTGTTGCCGATCCAGATTCATTGTTACGAAAATTTTTTTCTTCACCCGAAATGAGGTGATCTCAAAATGCGGCTGCTCTTCGGCGGCCTCAAAGGACAAAGTGATTTCTCTTACAATAGTGGGAATAACCATGTTGGAGGATGTCGATCTAGATGCATGAAAAATTACCACGATCTGCCCAGATTCACAAATCTAGTTCCGATCTCTGTTCAAGCAATCATGGCCGATTCCAAGACCATCCCTAGCCACTTGGAAGTCTTGGTGAGCCCACACTTCTCGAGGATCTCCAAAACCTGACCATCAGTTTTTGGAGGATTTCGCAAAAAATTGACTTGGTTTTTGAAAGCTAAGAGTACCTTTTCAGGGCTGATGTCAATGAGGTCGAGGATGAAATTATCTGGGTGCCGCGGTTCTATGCGAAATTCGCGCAATTGTTTCTTAGGAAAATCTTTCAAATTGAAGGTGACGATCATGCGAGCTTGGGAGTGGATAGCCATCGCCAAAACGTGCAGATCTCCAGGATCAGGCAGAGTCAATCCTTCAATTTTGGATTCAAAATCGGTGACGTTTGCATCTGGAAATGCCCGATTCATCTCCTTGATGGTACGCTTCAATTGTGTTGCGTTTAAGTCCGGTCTTTTCTTCAGCAAGTTTCTGCTCCATTCTTCTTGAATGAGATCCGACCACTTTGGCTGATAGAGATCCACGCTTGCCAAATGTAGCAACAGGTCCCTGATCGGTGCTGGAAAAAGCACACATGCATCCAAGGCTACCGCATTTTTGTGTTGGAGGTTCATCAGTACCCCAAACCCAAGGCTTGTGCTTCCTCAGCCAAGCGGGCTAGACTCTTGGCGCGTTGCTGGTCGAGCTTCATGCGATAGTGGGTGATGTCTTTCAGGAGCACGCGGCGGTGGCTACCTACTTTTTTGAAGGGGATTGCGCCTTGTTCCATCAGTTTCACAATATGGGGACGAGAGACATTGAGCATATTGGCGGCTTTTTGTGTTGTGAGCTCTGTCTCACGGGGCACGATGGTGACTGGAACGTCATTGGATAGCATGCTGGAAAGCAGGTCCATGGACGACTTGGGGATTGCGATATACTCGCCTGTTTCCTGAATGCAAATATGAATGACGTCACGACCTTGTTGGAAGCTTTTCAGGGCTGCTAGCGTGAGCGTCATAAGTGGGCCAGAGCTTTTGGCCTTGGACTGATCTTTTAAGGGAGTCGTTTCCATCGCTTTCTTTTTACTAACCAAAGTTACTAAACGAATTAATCGAAACAAAGTTTCCTCTCAGAAATAATGCAGCCAGAAAGAGCATTTACTCCTTCTGGCTGCAAAATTATCGCACTACAAGAGGTGCTTACTTCATGTTTTTGATGATCTCGTCTCCAAACTCTGAGCATTTGAGCAAGGTGGCGCCTTCCATCAAGCGTTCAAAGTCATAGGTGACGCGCTTGCTGCTGATTGCCTTCCCAAGACCTGAATGGATCAAGTTTTTGGCTTCGATCCAGCCCATGTACTCCAGCATCATTGCTGCGCTCAGGATTACAGATCCTGGATTCACCTTGTCGAGGCCAGCATATTTGGGAGCGGTACCGTGGGTCGCTTCAAAGATGGCAGCGCCATTCACATAGTTGATGTTGGCGCCGGGAGCGATGCCGATGCCGCCGATTTGTGCTGCGAGGGCATCGCTGATGTAGTCACCGTTGAGGTTCATACAAGCGATCACATCATACTCAGATGGGCGTAGCAGGATTTGCTGCAAGAAGGCATCTGCGATCACGTCTTTGATGATGATCTCGTGGCCATCTGCCGTCACAACTTTCGTCCATGGACCACCATCGATGAGCGTGCCGCCAAAGTCGGTGCGCGCCATCTCATAGGCCCATTCCATGAATGCACCTTCGGTGTATTTCATGATATTGCCTTTGTGTACGATGGTTACGCTTTTGCGCTTGTGGCGGATCGCGTACTCCATGGCAGCCTTGAACAGGCGACGTGTGCCTTCTTTGGAGGCAGGCTTGATGCCGAGGCCAGAAGATTCTGGGAAACGGATCTTGCCAAACTTCGCAGGGAAATGCTCCTTCAGCAAGGCCAGCATTTTCAGGGCGTCGTCGGTGCCAGCTTGAAATTCGATGCCTGCATAGATGTCTTCCGAGTTTTCGCGGAAGAGCACCATGTTGACCTTCTCAGGCTCCTTGACAGGGCTTGGAGTGCCCGTGAAATATTCGACGGGGCGTAGGCAGACATAGAGGTCTAGCTCTTGGCGCAGCGCCACGTTGAGCGAGCGAATGCCGCCACCGACAGGTGTCGTAAGCGGACCTTTGATGCCTACAAGGTATTCACGAAAGGCAGCCATGGTGTCCTCGGGGAGCCAGCTTCCTGTCTGGTCAAACGCCTCTTGGCCTGCCAAAACCTTCTTCCAGACAATCTTGCGCTTGCCGCCATAGGCGATTTCCACCGCTGCATCCACCACACGCACAGAAGCTGCCCAGATATCGGGACCTGTGCCATCACCTTCGATAAAAGGGATCACAGGTTGGTCGGGTACTTGAAGTACACCGTCTTGGATGCTGATTTTTTCTCCTTGCATAGACTTTGCTTTTTGAATCAAAAAGATTGAAGCGCGAATTTACCGCTTTGGTCTTGGGGATGGTAGGCTTGTAAGGCAAATGTGGATAATTCATTCCAACGGTGGTACGCTCGCTGCCGCGTGCATCACGCTGGTAGCAAAAAACAAGGCATCAAAGTCCCTGCTTCGGCTGCATCGATGGCCGCGTCGATCACCACAATCACATCAGCCTCGGCAAAACTTTGCAACATATGGCTTTGCTGTCCCTCTAGGAGGCTGATTTGGTTCTCGATGATGCGACCGGTCAGGAAGTGGGTCTTGCCATCGGACTTGCGCCGATAGGCATGTGCGAGTGGCAACGCGAGGGCGCGCAAGCCTGGCTGCGACTTGCAATACCACAGGTCCAGTAGCGGCAACACATATAAGTAGAAACACATCAAGACCGCGCGTGGATTGCCGGGCAAGCCGAATGCAAACTGTTGCCGACGCTGGCAAAATAATAGCGGTTTCCCTGGTTTTTGGGCGACTTGATGAAAGATCACATCGAATGCATTGCCCTCCAAGGATGCGCGGCTAAAGTCGTAGTCGCCGACAGAGACACCACCCGTCAATATGAGCAAGTCACATTGCGCAGCCTGCGTGGCCACCATGGCTTGCAAGGCAGCGAGGTCGTCGCCACATGTCACGAATTGCACGGTCACACCTTGCGATGCAAAGGCGGCAGCGAGCATTTGTCCATTCGATTCAAAGATCTTGCCTCGGCAGAAGTCTTGCGTATCTAGCGCAAACTCGTCGCCGGTGACGATGATACTGACCCTTGGCTGCGCAACCACGCAGACCGTGCCAATTCCCAAAGATGCCAAAAATCCAATCGCAGCAGGATTGAGCAGTCCACCCTTGCCGAGTGCCAAGGCACCCGCCTGTATCTGCTCCCCCGCACGCCGCACGTTGCCACCGAGGCGCAGGCCCGTGTCTAGCACCTGCACCTGGTCGCCCACACGTTGTGTGTGCTCCTGCATCACAGTTGTGTCTGCGCCCGGCGGCAGGGGGCCCCCCGTGAAAATGCGGCTGCATTCTCCCGCACCAAGCGCTCGCTCGCCCGCATCACCTGCTCGGATCATGTCCACCACAAGCAACGGAGCGCCCGCCTCCAAATCCGAAAAGCGCAACGCATAGCCATCTACAGCCGTCTGGTCAAAAAACGGATGCCCGACCGGGGCGACCACATCCTCAGCCAGTACGCGACCGAGGGCCGCGCCGATCGAAACAAGCTCCGAAGGTCCAGCCTGTGCGGCCTTCAACACCGCCGCGAGGGCATCTTGGTAATGCAGCATCATGCGGCAATTTAGACAATTTGCCAATCACCCATGAGAAAGTGACAAATACTTGTGGCCCATAGCAGCGTTCTCAGCAGGGCAGGTCAACGGGGCTTAGCAGAAAATGCTGCATTGCATTTCAAAATGCATCTCTGATCACTGCCCAAAAAACTCAATCCCCGCCACCTTCCCCTTCCCCAGCAGCAGCAAGTTCAGCTCCCTCCAGCACACGCTCGGTAAACGCCACCAGATTCCCGCCCATCACGCGGTTCACGATCTGCTCGGCTGTGAGCCCATACATATATCGCTGCACCTTGCGGCGAGGATAGACGTCCCACAGATCCTGTGGATCGTCGAAGTAGGCGAGCAAATCGTCGCGTAGGGTCGGCATTTGGATGCCTTGGTCATAGGTTTCCATGGCGCTGATCATGCCGTCGAAGTCGCTGCCGATGGAGATGATGTCCCAGGCGGCTGGGGTTTGGAGCACATCGACGACTTCCATCATGTTCAGCACTAGGAGATGTACATAGGTCTTGCGGCGCTCCTGTGAGCCGACATGGCTCTCATCGACTGCGGCATTGCCCTTGGTGCCGCCGACGCGGTATTTGTCGAGCATGAGGCCGAGGATGCCATGGCTCTGGGCGATGGCATGTATGTCCTCATCAAAGAGCGAAATATCATTTTGATTGAGCCATTCGCTGGTTTTGAGGAGCTGCTGCGCCTTGGGATTGCCGATGGTCGTCCAGCTTGCACCGGCGATGCCCACATGGGTGGCCACGACGGGCACGGTGTCGCCAAGGGTCCGCATCTGATCGAGTTGTGCATAATACCAGGCGCGGGATGCGACCGACATATGCTTCACATCCACAAGGATGCGTCGCCCGACCTCGCGGTCGAGCATGCGCTGCACGACGCGTTCGCCTAGCGGCGTAGGGCCTGTATTGATGCCCTCAGTTTGCGGGAGCAATAGCCCAAAAGCCTGTCCAAATGTCTTTGCATGACCGCCGAGGCCATTCCACATAAAATGGTTCAGGCTCATCACGGTCACTGGAAAGGGCAAGAAATTGCCTGCGCGGTCCATCGGGCGGATGCCCTTGAGGATGTCGAGGTGCTCCATCACCTGCGATTGGTAGTCGGGCGAATCGAGCAATTCGGGCGTGAGAGGACCTTCGCCGAGGGCATGGGCGCCCTCGATGCTCACGACGACACCTAGGCGTTTGGGATCTTTTAAAACGGCACGCAATTCATCGGCAGAGCCGATCACGTCATACCGGAGGGTATCATTGCCGGCGACATACCGCTGCCCGTCTCCTCGGATGAGCATGGCAAAGTGGCCCATCAATTCTTGGAAATAATCGACCTTTTTGTCCATGAAAAATTCCCAGTCTGGGCTCACGCCCGCCATGCAGGCGTAGGTGTTGCGCAGCTTGCCCAGGTCCCTGAAGACCTTGGGGTGGCGCATCTCATACTCTAGCGGCGACAGGCAGGCATACACGAGCCGCACGTTGCCGAGGTGCATTGATTCAAAGTTGCCTTGGGTAAATTTGGGAATGTCGGCGGCTTTTTCCAGAACGACACCATAGGCGTCGGGTGCGCACTTGTGCTCCCAAAACGCCCAAGGATCCTCCATGCCCGAATAGAAGGGTTTAAGCAAGGAGTGGCAATGAAGATCGGCCATCACTGGCTGCTGGGCATGTAACCGGCCTGTGCAAATCAAGAAGTAGGCCAGCATGAGGAAGGGAAGGCATGCACGTCTGGGCATGAGAAGCGCGAATTTTTTCATAGGGAACCTGTTTTGTCGCTTTGAGGCGATGCTGCAAAGCAGCATACAGGATGAGCAGCTAACAATACTGATAAATCAGTAATTTTGGGAATGCAGGAGATGGAAGTAAATATGCAGCGCTATATGGAGCTGCGCAATCGGCAGCAATTTGATGCCGATTTGCTCGACTACGGTAAGTTGGAGCAGCACAAGGCACTGCTCAAGCAGCTCGCGCAGGTGAGCAACAGCGCTGTCACAGTGTTTGACATGTACCGTGGGGAACACGCATTTGCGTCCTACAATTTCGGCGACTTGCTGGGTTACGACCACGATCAGATGGCGGCCGAGGGCAATGCCTATTTCGATGCGCGGGTGCATCCCGATGATTTCTGGGCGCTTTTGGGCATGGGAATCCAGATGCTGGAATTTTCCTACGAAACGCCAATTGCCGAGCGAGGAGATTACAAAATGGTCAATGAGTACCGTGTGCGCGGCCGTGACGACCGCTATGTGCGCATCATTGAGCAGCACCAACTCCTGGAAAGTGACCCGATGGGCAATGTCTGGCTGTCGATGAGTATCATCGACCTGTCGCCACGCCAAGAAGAGGAGCGCGGAGTCGTGGGCACGATCCTCAATTTTCGCACCGGCGCATCTGTACCCTTGGAGCTCCTCGCGCACAAGGAACGCAGCGGTGACCGCGCAGTGCTGAGCGATCGTGAACGAGAAATCCTCGGTCTCGTGCAGCGCGGCCATTTAAGCAAGGAAATCTCCGAGATGCTGTCGATCAGCGTGCACACCGTCAACACCCACCGGCAGCGCATTCTCCAAAAACTCAATGTCGATAATTCCATGGAGGCTGTGCACTTGGCGGCGCGCTTGGGACTCCTGCAATGATTCAAGCCTGCACCCAGCGCAATCAGATATTCTCCTAATTTTACATTCATGACCAACTTTAAAAGCATGCGAAAAGTACTGATGCTCGCCCTGATCATTTGCGCGACACTCGTGAGCAGCTGCAATCGCAGGATCGACGATGGATTCCAAGTCACTGGCACGATCCAAGATCACCCAGAAGGCAAAGTCTATCTGGACCGCGTGGTGCCCACGGGAAATTTTGCAGTCGATTCTACAACTACCGACGCCACTGGCAATTTTGTGCTGAGCACGCATGCACAGCAGGAGGGAATTTACGCAGTGCGCCTCCCCAACCGCCAAAGCATGTTGCTCTACGCCGCCTCTGGCAAGGTCGAGGTCCAGGGCCATGCAGGCCAATTTGCTTTGGGAAAGGTCTCCGGCAACCAAGGTACTGCCATCCTCACCCAGTTTGAAGACACGCGTGGCAAGCTCAGGGGAGAGTTTGTGCGCCAAATGCGCACCCTCAAGAGCATCTCCCGCGACATGAATCCCAAAGGTTGGTCTTTGCAGGAGATGAAGGCCGATCAGGGATCAGAGGCTTATCGGGATTATGTGATGGCTTTCGCAGATACGGTGAGTCTGCCCGAAATCGCCCATCATGCGGTCATGCAACTCAATGTGGAGGGCGATTTTTACTATATGCAGCAATATGTGGATGCTCAAAAGGCCAAAAAGGTACAATCCCCTTATGTCGATTTCATCGAATCGACTGTACTTGATCACGGGGACTATTTTTTGCGTTATGAAGCGACCGATTTCAAGATGGCGACCCTTGGTGGAGACTCAGTGTCTTTGTCGAGCCTGCGCGGCAAGGTCGTGTACCTCTATATATGGGCGAGCTATTGTGGCATGAGTCGCATGGAAAACGAGCGTCTCGCCGCTTGGTATGATGCGCATCTAGATGCAGGTGTCGAGATCTTGAGCTATGCGATCGACCTCGACGACAAGGCTTGGCGACAAGCCATTGCCGATGACAGCCTGCATTGGCCAGTGCAAATGCGCGGCGACGACGAATGGACGAGTCCTGAAATCGCTCAATTTGGCGTGAAAAATATCCCGATATCCTTTGTCTTGGACGCAAAGGGTATCATTCGCACCAAGGCTATGCATGCCTCAGAGCTGGCACGTGACCATGCGAAGCTCGTGGAGCGCTGGGGTGTACATTGAGTCTTTGTTGGGCATTTTGGACGGTCGCTCAGCTGTTGTGGATTAATGCCACCCAAAAGTGCCGTGATATGCCGTATTTTGAAGCATGAAAAGTCTGATCTACACGCTATTGTTCATGCTCCTCACATGTACTGTCGCCTTGGCACAAGAGGGTGGGACCTATGAGAATGGTCAGAAAAAGGCCGTTGGTCAGGTTCAAAACGGCAAGAAAACTGGTGAATGGCATTACTATCACGAAGATGGGCAAGTGATGCGCGAAGGCGTGTTTCAAGGTGGCGAACCTGTTGGGCTTTGGAAGGAATACTATCGGTCTGGTCAGGTCAAATCTGAAGGAAAATACGTGTTGCAGGGCGGTAATGGCCTGAAAACGGGCCTTTGGACCACCTATCACAAAAACGGAGCCAAGGAATTTGAAGGTAAATATGTTGCCGGAAAGCCTGTCGGCACTTGGTTTGAATACAATACACTCGGCATCGAGATTCATAAAGTGACCCATTGACATCAGCAGGAATGACCTGCTCGCTGCCGCAAAAGTGTATTAGATTTGCGAAGCCATCGATCTCAATATCTCAGGCATAGAGATTCCCGATGCCCGGGACGCTAGCCACAATCCAAAATTGAAATATTCGACAGATCGGCTTTCTTTGGGGTCGCTGCACATTTGCTTGTACAGCGCATGCAAATCCGTGAAAAATTGCTGGTCCCGTTTGCTATCGCCAGTGGTTTGAAATCGGTCGATTGCGCGTATGAGTGCACTTTCGATGGCGTAGCGGGCTTTGTGCTTGAGGAGAAAGCGAGACAATGCCCGAAATGTTTGTGCGCGCAAATCTTCTTCATCCATTTCAAAGTACAAGATAAAGCGCATCATCTCGACTGCTACGTGTAGATCGGCTTTGCCCGCGACGACTTCGGCACCCATTTCCAGCTGTATCAGGCGGTGACTGGCCTGATACAAGCCATGTAAAAAGAGAATAAAGGCGATCGTCATGCTCACCGAGATACGTTCATCGTGCGTAAGCTGCTCTCTGTACAGGCCGATTTTGGAGCTGGCATCCTGCGCTTCGCTCAGCGTGCGATCAACTTGGTTGGTGCCCGCATAGACCTCGACCCTTAGCAGGAAGATACATGCAAAAAGTTTGGCTTTTTGGGAGGTAAAGGCGGTCTTAAGCCGGTCGAGCTGCCCGATGGCGCGCACGGCTTCGTCATAACGATCCATTTGCAGGCAGGCGATGGCATAGTTGTAATGTGCAGCTACGTAAAACTCAAAGTGATCGTGGGCAATGTCGTGTGCGCGGTCTAGCTCTGAGACGAGTGCGCCGAGGTAATGCATCGCCTCGGCACGATGCCCTAGCATCATATGATAAACGCCCCATGTGTGATAGTAAGGGAGCCGCGCTGTAAATGAATAGGACTCGGCGGGGGCTTGCAACAGGTCATCATTGATCGTCGAGGCAAACCGCGCTTTTGATTCCTCCGAATTGTCGAGGAAGCCTCCTGTGCGCAGTTTGTACATGAATGAGGTGTGTAAGGTTTGCAAGGCCCACAATTGCTGGGATTGCGCAAGGCTGGTCTGGATCTGTTCGCTATGCCTCGCAAGGGCATCGGTGGAGACGCCTTGAAATTGGCACTTGTTCCATATTCGCCGCTGCCAATCCATCACTTCTAGCACTAGCTTGGGGTGAGCATATTTTTGCGCTGCCTCTAGGGCCTTTTTGAGCAGTTTCTCGCATTGGGAGATGAGCTCCTTGTGAAACAGCACCTCCACCATTTTCAGTTGCGCCTGGATTTTCTGGACGCCTCCGCGTCTTCCAAGATAATCGCCAAGCGCCCTGAGCACCGTATTGTAGAGATAGTTTTTGGCTACAGCAAATTGGTTATCGTCGAGGTCGCCTTCCATGCTTGCCTTCACGGCCTGCTCATCATAGATCTCGACGGATTCAACGAGCGTGAACAACCGTAGGTTGTTGCTAGCTTTTGAGCCTCGGTACTGCCGACAATAGGATCTGAAGAAGCGCTTTTCCTCAGACGTCATAGAATGCACCAATTGAAATAAATCTTGTGAAGGTGTGCGCATTGCTCCTTTTTTGAATTCTAATCAAATATAGAATAATCTAGAATTTGAGTGACAAATCGTTTGAATTTGCGTGAATCAAGAGGGATTTGAATTCAAATTTATGACCAAATTTGGTTTGCTATGCCGATGTGAATTCTGCACCCTTGTAGATAGATCAACAACTCGTTCTATGATCGAATCATTTGGCATGAAGCAATGCGCTATTTATACATAGCGCATTGATCGCTCGATGGTTCGTTTCTCATTTGAAAGTCTGGCGGCCTAGGTCGATCAAATTTTGGTAATGTGTACCCAGAAATTCAAGTCTGCGAAACATATCCAAAATACCGCTCTCCAGGGCAATTGGTCCTCCTAGCGATTTACCCATCAGTTCCAACCATTCCGTCAACTTTAACGGCAAGGCGTTCTCCACCCTTGCCGTTTTTTTGTGCCTACGCGGCAAGCATTTCCACATCCAAAACAAACTAACCGACGTTGATTCGTCAATGATGCCCTTGCTTGCCACTTTGAAATCTAATGATCAAGAAACCTTTTGAGCGTTTTGTAGCAGCATAGAAATGTTTTGTTAATTTTTTTCAATAAAAAGTTAAACAACAATTGTGTTTTCTCTGTTGTAGTAATCAAAGTGTAGGAGCATGAAGAAAAAAGTCGCGGTCATCGGGTCAGGGTTTGCGGGGTTAGCAGCGGCTTCTTGTCTTGCGCAAAAGGGATTTGACGTGCGTGTGGTGGAAAAGAATGAGCAGGCTGGTGGTCGTGCGCGCACCTTTCGGCAAGATGGTTTCATGTTTGACATGGGACCGAGTTGGTACTGGATGCCAGATGTCTTTGAATCGTTCTTCCAACAGTTTGGCAAGTCCACCAGTGATTATTATGATTTGGTGAGGCTTGATCCCTCGTACCGCGTGTGGTTTGGGCAAGATTCCAAGATAGACCTGCCGAGCAGCATCGAGGGCATGTATGATTTGTTTGAGTCGATCGAGCCGGGCAGTGCAGCCCAATTGAAGCTTTTTTTACAAGAAGCTTCTTATAAATACGACGTAGGCATAAAAGATCTGGTGTACAAGCCAGGACGTTCATTGTGGGAGTTTGCGGACATGCGGGTTATTAAAGGCGCTTTTCGCCTACATTTATTCCGTTCTTTTTCCCGTCATGTCCGCAAATATTTTCGCGATCCACGCTTGTTGAGTTTGATGGAGTTTCCAGTCTTGTTTCTGGGGGCCAAGCCCTCTGAAACCCCGGCGCTCTACAGCCTCATGAACTATGCCGACATCCAATTGGGGACTTGGTATCCCATGGGGGGCATGCACAAGATTGTCGAGGGAATGGTCGAAGTCGCCACCTCGCTAGGTGTGCAGTTTGAATATGGTGCGGCAGTGCAGGAGATCGAGGTGCGCCATGGGCGCGCCCACAGCCTGCGCTTGGCAGACCGCAGCATTGCGGCCGATATCGTGATCGGCGGGGCCGACTATCACCATGTCGAGCAGCATCTCTTGGCCTCAGAGCACCGCACTTACAGTGAAAAGTATTGGGACAGCCGTGTGATGGCACCATCTTCCTTGCTGTTTTACTTGGGCATCGACAAGCGCCTCGACAACTTGCAGCACCACAACCTCTTTTTTGATACCGATTTTGAGGCGCATGCAAAAGAAATCTATGATGACCCTCAATGGCCGCAAAATCCATTGTTTTATGTCTGCTGCCCGTCGAAGACCGATCCTTGTGTCGCTCCAGAAGGGAAGGAAAACCTCTTTATCCTCATTCCTGTCGCGCCAGGACTCAGCGACGACGACTATGAGTTGCGCGAGCGCTACTATCATTTGGTGATGGATCGTTTGGAAAAACTCACAGGTCAGCTCATCAGGCCACATGTGAGGGTCAAGCGCAGCTACGCCCACCGCGACTTCGTGCAAGACTACAATGCATTCAAAGGCAATGCCTATGGTCTTGCGAATACACTGATGCAGACGGCAATCTTGAAGCCGTCGATCAAGAGCAAAAAGGTTTCCAACCTCTTTTATACAGGGCAACTTACCACACCGGGTCCCGGGGTGCCGCCCTCCCTGATTTCTGGCCGTGTTGTGGCCAAAGAAATCCAAAAAGAATTCCAAAACGCTGAATGATGAATAATAAGGCACTGTTTGATAGCGTTTCATTTGATTCTAGTAGGCTTACCACCAAAGCATACAGTACCTCATTTGCCTTGGGGATACGATTTTTGGGACAGCGGTTTCGCAATCCCATTTATGGCATCTATGGTTTTGTGCGCTTTGCAGATGAGATCGTGGATACCTTTCATGACTTTGACAAGGCCCGATTGCTGCAAAAGTTTCGTGAAGATACTTACGAGGCCATCACTGATAAGATTAGCCTAAATCCAATCCTCAACGCCTTTCAGCATGTTGTGCACAAGTTCAACATTCCGATGCCCCTCATCGATACATTTCTTGACAGCATGGCGATGGACCTCACAGAGTCCAAATATGACCAGCAAAATTTCGAGAAATACATCTTGGGCTCGGCCGAGGTGGTCGGGCTGATGTGTCTCTATGTATTCGTGGAGGGCGACGAAGCCAAGTACAAGGCGCTCGAGCACGATGCGATGCGTCTGGGTGCAGCATTTCAGAAGATCAACTTCTTACGTGACCTGCAAGCCGACTACCTGGCGCTAGGTCGCGCCTACTTCCCTGGGATTGACGTGGAGCAATTTGACGGCAAGACAAAGGCAGCGATCGAGGCAGATATCGACCGTGACTTTGCCGATGGCCTTAGAGGCATCAAGGCGCTGCCCAAGGATGCCCGGTTTGGAGTCTATATGGCTTACGTATATTATACAAGACTCTTCGGCAAGATCAAGGCGCTGCCACACCATCGCATCTTGCAAGAGCGGGTGCGAATTCCCAACCAGCGTAAATATGTTCTGTTTCTAGGATCATATTTTCGCCATCAACTCAACATTATCTAATTTTACATGTTGATAGCACAGATGACCGCAGAGCACGTGATATTGGTGGATGCTCAGGACAATGAAATTGGCCTGATGGAAAAGCAGGAGGCCCACCAAAAAGGGACACTTCATCGTGCATTCTCCATATTCATATTCAATACCGCTGGCGAATTGATTTTGCAGCGCCGTGCATGGCACAAATACCACAGTGGAGGGCTTTGGACCAATACGTGTTGTAGCCATCCGCGGCCTGGTGAAGGCAATCTTGAGGCGGCGCAGCGCAGGTTACAAGAGGAAATGGGCATGTCATGCACACTTGCGCACGCATTCTCCTTTCTCTACCAGCAAGCCGTGGGCGACCTGATCGAGCATGAGCTCGACCACGTCTTCATCGGCGTCTCAGACGAGCTCCCAAAAATCAATACTGAGGAGGTCGCCGACTGGAAAGCTATTTCCATGATCGACTTGGGGACTTCGATGGCCACACAGCCTGAGGAATATACTGTCTGGTTTCGACTCTGCTTGGAGCGCGTCGCGCGATTCAGGCAGGGTGGAGGCATGGAACACAGTGGCCAAATAGCCTACTTTTCCTAAGCCTGATGCCACAAGCAGTGGTCATAGGAGCTGGCGTCGCTGGCATTGCCGTCTCTGTGCGCCTGGCGCTCAAAGGCTGGCAAGTCATTGTCTTGGAAGCCAATGATTACCCGGGCGGTAAGCTCAGTGAGTTTAAGCATGACGGTTTCAGATTTGACGCGGGACCCTCCTTGTTTACGATGCCCATGCTCGTCGATGAGCTGTTTAGATTGGCGGGCCGCGATCCCAGGGCTTATTTCAACTACGCAAAGTTGTCGCTCGCCTGCCGCTACTTCTACACAGACGGCACCGTGCTCGACGCCCATGCCGATCCGCAGCAGTTTGCAGCGGAGGTAGAGGCCAAGCTCGGTGTGCCCGCTCAGGTCGTCGCAGACCACCTGCAAGCAGCCGCGCGTAAGTATGCCCTCACCAAGGGCATTTTTATGGAGCGGTCCCTGCACAAGGCGAGCACCTATTTCCGCAGGGATGTCTTGAAAGCACTGGTCCACCTGCCCAAGCTGCACCTCGGTCGCTCGATGCATGCGCAAAACGTCAAAAAGCTGAAGCATCCCAAGCTGGTGCAACTGTTTGACCGCTATGCGACCTACAATGGCTCCAATCCATACGCGGCACCCGGTATCCTGAACTTGATTGCGCACTTGGAGCATGGCATCGGAGCTTGTTTTCCCAAGGGCGGCATGATTGCCATCACGCAAAGCCTCGTGGGTCTCGCCGAGGAATTGGGCGTGGAGTTTCGCTACGGGCAGCGTGTGAAACGCATCTTGGTCGATGCAGGTGGTGCGAGCGGTGTGGAACTTGCAGGAAAGACAATTGCCGCCGATTTGGTCATAAGCAATATGGACATCGTGCCGACCTACAGGCGGCTGCTCGCCGAGCAGCCCGCACCTGAGAAGGTCTTGCAACATGAGCGCAGCAGCAGTGCACTCATTTTCTATTGGGGCATCGAGCGCACGTTTCCACAGCTCGACCTGCACAACATCTTCTTTAGCGACGACTACGCGGCTGAGTTTGAGGGCATCTTTGGGACGCTCGGGCTGCATGCCGATCCCACGATCTACGTGCATGTGAGCGCCAAATATGAACCAACAGACGCGCCCGAAGGCATGGAAAATTGGTTTGTGATGATCAATGTCCCAGGCAATCATGGTCAAGATTGGAATGCGCTGATTGAGGTTTCACGCGCACGCATCCTTGCCAAGCTGAGTCGGCTGCTAGGCACCGACATCGCAGCCTTGATCCGTTGCGAAGATGTATTGGATCCACGATCGATCGAGGCACGCACGAGCAGCTATCAAGGCTCGTTGTATGGTGCGAGTTCCAACCGGCAGATGAGCGCCTTTTTCCGCCACGCCAATTTTAGCAGCCGGCTCAAAAACCTCTATTTTTGTGGCGGGAGTGTGCATCCAGGCGGTGGTATCCCGCTCTGCCTGCTCAGTGCCCGCATCGTTTCAGAATTGGTTCCTGCTGCATTATGACCTTGCTCACAACATATCGCCCGCATATTTCCATCGCTATTTTGGTGATTTTGTACAGCGTCGGGCTCGTGGGGCTGGGCACGGCGAGTCGCGCGTGGTTTTTGGCGGCCACCCCGCTCACTTTGGTGATCTCGGCAAGCCTGCTCGTGTGGAATCACCGCGATTGGAATCTCGCGGCAATCTGCGTGATGGCGGCTTGCATATTGATGGGATTCCTGGTCGAGGTGCTGGGTGTGAAGACGGGCGTGATCTTTGGGACTTATGCCTATGGTCAAACGCTGGGCTTGAAATTGTGGGATGTGCCGGTGGTGATCGGGCTCAATTGGCTGTTGCTCGTGTATGCGACGGGCACGCTCGCGGCGCGGCTGCGCGTGCCCAAGCTTGCACAGGCAGGGCTTGCCGCACTAGCCATGACGGTGTTGGATATTCTGATCGAGCCTGTGGCCATGCGCCTCGATTTCTGGCAATGGCAGGGCGACAATGTGCCTTTGCTCAATTATTTCGGCTGGTTGGGGGTGTCCTTCATCCTCCAAAGCCTCTTCCAATTCCTGCGGTTTCAAAAAGGAAATTCGGTCGCTGGTGTGGTTTTGGGCTTGCAATTCGTTTTCTTTGGAATTCTTAATTTGATGCACTGAGAGATGCAACTGATCCTTTCCATCGCGGCGCTGATCGCCACCTTTTGCTTCATGGAATTCATGGCATGGTTTACGCACAAGTATGTGATGCATGGGCTATTGTGGTATTTACACAAAGACCATCATCAAAAAGAGCCTGGATTTTTTGAGCGGAACGATGCCTTTTTTCTGATTTTCGCGATACCCTCGTGGCTGCTCATCATGACAGGCATGATGGCCGGCAATGACATCAGGGTTTGGATCGGGGCGGGGATCGCAGCCTATGGCTTGGCCTATTTCCTGATTCACGAAATCTTCATTCACCAGCGTTTCAAGCTTTTTCGCAAGAGCGACAATGTCTATTTGCGGGCAATCAGGCGTGCGCACAAGATGCACCACAAGCATCTTGGCAAGGAGCATGGCGAGTGCTTTGGGATGCTCATTGTACCATTCAGGTATTTCAAGGAGGCCCGCGAAGTCCTACGCAAAGAAACTGCGGCTGTATGATGTGGACCTATTTACTCATCAATGTCCTCACGCTCGCGGGCCCGATGGCGCGCAGCTTTGAGCCGCGCATCGCCTACTGGCGCAAGTGGCGGGCCTTGTTTCCGGCGATCGCACTCACATTGGTGTTTTTTATCGCTTGGGATTCCACGTTCACGCAGATTGGCGTCTGGGGCTTCACGCCAGGGTATCTGTTAAAATTCAACATACTGCACCTACCGATTGAAGAGTGGCTATTTTTCATTACCATTCCCTACGCTTGCCTGTTCATCTACGAGGTGCTCAATTATTTCTTACACCGTGACTGGGTGGGGCAGGCTGCGATCTGGATCGCCTCGGCAATCATGGTTTTGGGAGCGGTGGTCACCGTTATTTACTGGGGCCATCTTTATACCGTGACAGCCTTTGGACTGATGGTATTGCTCGTAGGTCTTCATGCGTTCTGGTGGAAGTCACCATGGTTGGGACGTTTTTTTCTGGCCTATTTGGTGAGTCTCATTCCATTTGTAATCGTGAATGGGATTCTCACAGGGGCTGTCACAGCGCAACCTGTTGTCTGGTACAACGATGCTGAAAACCTTGGCCTACGGTTGGTCACCATTCCCCTCGACGATTTCGCCTATGGATTGGACTTGATGCTCATGAATGTGGGCCTGTACGAATGGTTCAAAGGACGGATGCGCTAATCGCCTTCGAAAGCCTGCGTGCGGCGTTCAAAACAATCTGCCAAGACTTGGGTTCTTAGATTCAAATGCAGGTGTATTTGCCCCTGTAAGGAGTATTTTTCTGCCCACATGAACATAGGAATCGTCTGTTATCCTACCTACGGAGGTAGTGGTGTGCTGGCCACAGAGCTCGGCAAGTCATTGGCTGCCAGAGGTCACAAGGTACATTTCATTACCTACAGCCGCCCCATTCGCTTGGGGCACTTCGTACAAAATGTTTTGTTTCACGAGGTAAGGCTCCAAGATTACCCACTGTTTGACTATCCTCCTTATGAATCGGCTCTTGCGAGTACGATGGTCGATGTGGCGCGTTACCAAAACTTGGACCTCTTTCATGTGCATTATGCGATCCCGCACGCGAGTGCGGCTGTGATGGCCCGCAACATTTTGGCCGACATGGGCCGCTACGTGCCCGTGATCACCACCTTGCACGGCACCGACATCACCCTCGTGGGCCGCGAAAAGAGCTTCGAGCCTGTCGTGACCTGGTCCATCAACCAAAGTGATGGCGTGACAGCGGTTTCCGATTTTTTGCGGCAGGCGACGATTGACGCCTTCCCGATCAGGAGAGAGATTGCGGTGGTGCCCAACTTTGTCGATTTGCAGCGTTTCAAGCGCCAAGACAAGGAGCACTTTCGCAAGATCATCGCCACCAACAATGAAAAACTGATCATTCACACCTCCAACTTTCGCAAGGTGAAGCGTGTGGAAGATGTGATCAAGACCTTTGATATCATCCGTAAAAAAGTGCCTTCCAAATTACTCATGGTAGGCGATGGCCCCGAGCGCACCAAAGCTGAGGCCATGTGCCGCGAATTGCATTTGTGTGATGACATCGTCTTTTTGGGTAATCAAAACCCCGTCGAGGAGTTGTATTCCATCGGGGACTTGTTCTTGATGCCCTCCGAAACAGAAAGCTTTGGTTTGTCGGCCTTGGAAGCCATGGCTTGCGGCATTCCTTGCATCACCTCCAATGCAGGGGGCCTGCCCGAGGTAAACCTCGAAGGGATCACAGGATATGTGGCTGACGTGGGTGATGTGGCCCTGATGGCCGATCGGGCGATCTATATCTTGGAAGATCAAGATCGCTGGAATGAATTTTCACAACGTGCCATCGCGCAATCATTGGAATTTGACATCGAAAAAATCGTTCCTTTGTATGAGCGTTACTACGAGCAGGTGCTGAGCCAAAAGGCGCAGCCCATCCACTAATTCCGTCAGGTCATGATCCTGCTGAAATTCATACTGATTCTGTTTGGCATTTATGTCGGCTTCTATGTTTTATGGAAGCTGTTTGGGAAGTCGATCATACGACTCTTGATGAAGTCGTTTATGAAGCGCGCCCAAAAAAGCATGGACGACCAATCCCGCCAATACCAGCGTTACGCCCAAGACCATAGCCCTTTTGAGGAAAACGTCTATATCGAAGACGATGTGAAGGTTTCTATTCGTCGTGGCAACAAGCATGATCCCCACGAGAAACCACCCATTTCATCCTTGCCCGTCGAGGAGGTCGATTTTGAGGACGTGGAATAGGCGCTAGAATTCAATTTGCAGTTCAGGGCGCCGTCTTTGCAGCGTCTCCAAGTCTTTGTGTGGGATCGCAGAACCCTCCAAATCCAGCAATTCCAGTTTGGCTAGCTCCGCAATACCTGAAAGGTTTTGCAAGGGTGAAAATTTGATTTCCAGTGCTTTC
The DNA here is from genome assembly GCA_031415375.1 of Bacteroidota bacterium. Taxonomy (GTDB): domain Bacteria; phylum Bacteroidota; class Bacteroidia; order J057; family JADKCL01; genus JADKCL01. The sequence goes on from JANORP010000160.1 coordinate 31,416, forward strand.
AAATGTGGGCAATGGCTGAAATCGGGCGGCTGGGTAAGGGCTGCATGCTGAATTTCAAGGTGCTGCAATTGCGGTAAGGATGCCTGAAACGAGAGCTGCGTGACTTGCGCGGCTTTGCTCAACTTCAAATGCTGCAATTGCGGCATGGTTGGCAGCGTCACGGGGCCATGCATGCGCAAGGCTTGGAGATGCAGCTTTTCCAATTGGCGCATCTCTGCAAGTACACCGAGGCCATCCATGCTGCCCGGCGAGAGTGTGAGTTGGCGCAAAACGGGGAGCTGCGACAGCGATGCATAGTCATGGATGAAGCACTTGGCAGCGTGCAATACCTGTAGGCTAGGAGGGAGGCCACCTAGGTGACGGATATGGCGATTGCCATTGAGCACAAGGGCCGTGAGTTGCGTCAAAGCATGGAGCGGAGCGAGTTCCTGCAGGAAATTGAAGCCGATCTGCAAGTCTTCAAGTCGTTGCAGCGCCTCGATCCCGTCGAGCAGCTCTATTTCATTGTGGGAGACGTCGAGCCACGTGAGTGCCGAGAGGTCCACGATTTCGTCGAAGGATTGCAACTCATTCTGGCTCAGATCAAGTCGCCGCAACCTTTTGAGGTGACTGAGTCCGGTCGCCATTTTGATCTCGTGCATTGAGATCGACAACTCCTCCAAATCAGGCAGCAATTCCAGCCCGGTGATGGCCTTGAACTTTGCAGGCTGCAACTCCGCAATGAGCTTGTGGTCCAGGCAAAGGTCGATCACGCCCCTGCCAGAGGCTCCTGCGAGTTGGGATTGGAGGAATGGGAGCATGAAATTTACCAATTGAGCGCTTGTGGCAATTGCTCGAATTTGCGCTTCCAGGCAGGGTACTCGGTGTATTGCAACTTGATAGCCGTCCAAATCGATGGGTGAGATAGAGTGGCAATCTCTACACAGCAATTTTGAATGAGACCCTCCCTTATCTGTTCGAGAGACCTATTCCAATTGAAATCTGGTTCATGGATTTTTTCCTTGAGCGCTTCGACGGTGGGCAATTCCAATTGGAATAGGAGTAATTGGAACGATTTGAGTAGATTTTTGTAGGTGGTTTCACGTGCCTTACGCAGATGAACCCTGCCATTCAGGTCTAGCGTTTCTAGGGTAAATTTGGCCTTTTTGTAATTTCTCGTATTCTCCTCGTGCAGGATTATGTACTCAAAATTCGTGAGTTCCACCAAAATGAAATCGTCTGGCTTATCTTCTCGCGGATGAATGAAAACACCTTCTTCGGAGATGGGTTCTTGGTTTTGTTTCAGCTTGCTCGCATTGCCTTCGTGATCAAATACGGCAAATTTGGCCAGCTTGTGCCCCGTATTACATTGCTTGCAGCTCAGGAGGTAGTTGTGCCAATCAAATGTGAGCTCTGGGAAATGCGACTTGGGGTAAATGTGCTCAATATCTTTGGGTTCGTTGTATTCACAGTATTGGCATATCAGACCGCAGGGCGTCAGGTTGATGAGCCAGTCGCGCACTTCTTCAAAAGTGCTTAAGCTGGCAACGGTATTTGTTTTGGAATCCCAAAGCTTATTCGCCCGTTTGATTTGCTCCAATCGCTCTGTGGTAGCTGGAAGCAATTGAGATGAAAATGCGTTCAGTGCGGCCTGAATCGGTTCGCTTGGCGGGTCAGATGGCAGGTGTATCATCTGTGGCGAGTGTCATTTCCAGCTTCAGTTTCTCCGCACGTTCCTCATCGGTGATTACGCCCAGCGCAGACCGCATCTTTAGCTTGCCCAATCGGCTGCGCTTTTCGTCATTCTTTTTGAATTTGACCGGTGTGGTACCAAACAGCTCGGTGCCATAAGCATCCAACACATTCCCGAATACCAAGCGATCTTTGTCAATGCCAGTGACCTCCTCGACTTGGCCTGTCCCTAATGCAGGCAATTTCCAGATCGATCCACGTTCTGCGGCGCGGCAAATGAGCGGGCTATGGGTGGTGACGATGAACTGAACCTTCGGAAAAAGTTTCATCAAGTGCGTCCCGATTTCCGTCTGCCAGGAGGGGTGCAGATGGGCATCGATTTCATCGATGAGAACGATACCCGGTAAATTGATCGAACCGTTTTCGCCATCGAATGCACTCAAAAACCTGCCAGATTTGTAAAAATCGACCATGTTGATGAGAATGTCTAAGGTCAACCCGAGAACGGATCGTACGCCTTCGCTCATACTTTGGGCAGGCGCCTGATAGCCTGTGGAATCTGAAACGAGTGGGCCATCTGGTGTAACCTCGTGCAGCATTTCGAAGCCCATTGGCAGAATGGATGACTTGTTGATGATGGAGTGGATCATTTCCAACAACATTTTTGCCTGTGCTTGAATCGTTTCGTTTTTAATCTGGGTTTCGACGATCCGATCTTTGAACCAGCTATTGACACTTCCAAGGCCTTGCTGTTCTTGAAAAAGTGTCTGGAAATTGCGAATACCCTTTTGCTTGAAATAATCAAGGTCTAGACCCTTGAAATTTCTAAAGGTTCCATAACCTACTGCAAAAATATTTTCTAAGGTGTTCTGCACCTCGATGTTGTCTTCGACGAAATCAGGATCTTTGGGATTATGGCTATTTCGCGCATCCAACCTCACGAATTTCATTACACCACGAACCGAAGAGTTCCCAT
>JANORP010000161.1:0-3550 GCA_031415375.1 Bacteroidota bacterium
CGTAATAGGAGCCGCCCCAGGGATCGACGACTTGCGTGATCCCAGTTTCCTCTTGGATATAGATCTGGGTATTGCGGGCAATGCGGGCCGAGAAATCGGTCGGCAGGGCGATCGCCTCGTCAAGCGCATTGGTGTGGAGGCTTTGTGTCCCGCCAAATGCAGCTGCCATGGCCTCGACGCAGGTGCGGGCCACATTGTTGAATGGATCCTGCTCCGTGAGGCTCCATCCACTCGTCTGGCAGTGGGTGCGCAATGACATGGACTTAGGGTTTTTCGGGTTGAATTGCTTCACAATTTTGGCCCAAAGCAGCCTTGCAGCGCGCATTTTGGCGATTTCCATGAAGAAATTCATCCCGATGGCCCAAAAGAAACTGAGCCTCGGCGCAAATTCATCGATGTCCAGTCCCGAGGCAATCCCCGTGCGGATGTATTCCAAGCCATCGGCCAGGGTATAGGCCAGCTCCAGATCGCAAGTGGCACCCGCCTCCTGCATATGGTATCCCGAAATGGAGATCGAGTTGAATTTGGGCATGTGCGCACTCGCATAGCGAAAGATGTCGCCGATGATGCGCATCGATGGTGCGGGTGGATATATATAGGTGTTGCGCACCATGAACTCCTTGAGGATATCGTTTTGGATCGTGCCATTGAGTTGGGCGGGCGAGACGCCCTGCTCCTCTGCGGCGACGATGTAGAAGGCCATGATCGGTAGCACAGCACCGTTCATGGTCATGGAAACCGACATTTCCCCAAGAGGGATGCCGTCGAAGAGCATTTTCATGTCCTCGACCGTATCAATTGCAACGCCAGCCATGCCCACATCGCCCGTCACGCGGGGATGGTCGCTGTCATAGCCACGGTGGGTCGCAAGGTCAAAGGCGACTGAGAGCCCTTTTTGGCCAGCAGCCAAGTTGCGACGGTAGAAGGCATTGGAGGCCGATGCGGTGGAGAAGCCTGCATATTGACGGATGGTCCAGGGCTGTGAGGCATACATGGATGAATAGGGACCTCGCAGATAGGGTGCGAGGCCTGCTGCATATTGGAGATGCTCCAGCCCCTCTAGGTCGGCGGCATTGTACACCGCCCAGAGTGGAATGCCCTCTGCCGGCTCCCAAGCCTTGTTTTTGAGTACATCGCCATCGTCGGCGCGTTGCCACCAGGCATCGAGCGTGCCTTCATTGGCCTTCTTGAGATCGATTTTGCTGAAATCTGGTTTCATGGTCGGGCCTCCTTTCTCGTATGCACCTGCTCAAAGAGCCTCTCCAAAAATGCCACACGATCCATCCCTGCGAATACGGGTTCGGTGATGCCATCTGCTTTAAGTGCTTCCCAACCTTCGGGCTTGCCAGCAAGGATGAAAATCGCTTGCGGCAATGCTGCATGGATGGCTTGCAACCATGCACTGCCCTGATCTATATAGTCTGCATCTGCCCCGCAGAGCACGATCACCGAGGGCTGTAGCTGCACTGCTGCTGCGACGGCCGCTTGCAGATCGGTCGGATGTGCATTTTCGGTGCAGAGATATCCTCCCGAACCCAATACATTCCTCGCAAATGTGGCACGCGCGGCCCGCATGAGGGGATCGCCATGAGTCAGCAACAAAGCATTTTGAATCCCATTGTAGCGTCCTTTATACTCCTGCATCTTGAATCTAATCGCCTCAAACTCGGCCGCCAACCTGCTGCTTTCCAGTTCTGGATTCGCTATTCCCCATAAATCGCCAAGCGTTTCCAGGCGTCCAAGGATCGCAGAATTTGTAGTGTGAGAAACGGGGGCATTTTGTGGATGCATGGTCTCCAGCTCATTGGGAAAATGATTGGTCCCCAAGACGGTCTTGGCACTTGTGCGCACGGCCGCCATCCGCTTGCGAAGCCCTATTGTCAAGATGGGCGCGAGCAGATCTTTTTGCAGGTAGGTATACCAGCCCCCAGCAGCTTCTATTTCCTGAAAAATGCCCCAAGCCTGGCTAGCCATGGCATCGGTCAAGTGCTCCACGAAATAGGAACCACCCGCTGGATCTACAATATTGGCCAAATAGGCCTCTTTTTTCAAGACCAGCTGGATGTTGCGCGCGATGCGCAGCGCATCGTCGGTCGGCACCTCATACTGAGCGTCATAGGCTGGCAAAATCACCATCCCACATCCGCCCATTGCTGCTGCCATGCATTGTGTCGTGTGACGCAACAGGTTCACATGGGGATCGGCGACAGTTTCATTGGCAATCGCGGTGATTCCTTGTAGGCAGGTATATTTCCCAGGGTTTTCCTGCAAGCCCCAAGCCTCAAGTATGCGTCCCCAGACGATCCTAAAGGCACGCAACTTGGAAATTTCCCCAAAAAAATCGGTGCTGATGGGAAATTGAAAGGCAATGTTGCTGAAAACGTCTTGTGGTGTCACACCGAATTTCCCCAATCGGTCGGCGAGGTCAGTGGCCATTGCAACGGCATAGGCGATTTGCTGGGTGGCGTCGGCTCCCGTCAGTGCCAAGCCTTGCAATGATATTGTAAATAGATTGAAGTCGTCTCTTACCTTTCGTTGCGACAATACAGTTGCAATGCGCGGCAGCATAGCAGTCAGCAGGCTCTCATCGGCAATTCCATGCTTACCATAGCCCAATGGATTGAGGTCCAGCGAACCCGAAATGCGCCCGAGCAACCCAGAATCTAGAAAATCAATGGCTGCATCCCCTGCCTCGATGTGCAATTGCACGGCTTTGCTATTTGCCCAAGCCACAATGGCCTCCAAATCCGTCCATTCATCGATCAAAAGACCACCCGCAGCAGTCGCAGCGCGCGTCGCCGAAAATGCTTGACGAAATGGATCGCCCAAGACGATGCGGAGAGCGCTTCTGCCATCATGGTCATCGGCCTCAAATCGGGCAACAAACGTAGCAAAATCGGCCAGGGCTGTAGCGCCGAGATCTTGGCACACGAGCCATCCAAGATGGCTCACCCCCATGTGGTAGTTGTCGCCACGCCGCAAATCATCCTGCCCAGGGAAACTTTTTTCCACACCCGCAGGCAAATCTTCGGCCGTATAAATCGGCGCAATTGGTATCCCTGACTCGGAAATGCGGGTGAGCTTCTCGATGGGCTTGCCTTTGAGATCGACCTTGACCCTGTCCAGCCATTCGGTCTTGGTAATAGGCGGGAATTCGTCTAGCAATCGATCGGGCATGCGCATTGAAATTTTTGAACAAACGACCGAAATTAGCGGTTTATTCCTTGAATTGGAAATGACTTTTGGTATAAAATAAGCACTAATTGCACAGATGATGGAGCCTGCAGTCCTCACGATTACGCCACGCGCCTCGGCTGCGATCAAACAAGTGATGTCAGGTGCCGGCGTACCCACTGGTTATTGTCTGCGCGTCGGTGTGCGCGGCGGTGGACCAGCCTGCGCGAGCGTGAGTTACCTCTTGGGTTTTGATGCCCGAAAAGAAAGCGACCTGGAATATGTAGTCGATGAAATTCCCGTCGTCATCGACCGTGCACAAAGTATGTATGTGATGGGAATGGAAATTGATTGGTTTGAAGATGCCTCCCAAAAG
>JANORP010000162.1:0-12522 GCA_031415375.1 Bacteroidota bacterium
CCAATGGCCCGACTACCTCAAGCCCGGCGCCAAGACCCAGCTCGCAGGCCGCTGGAAAAAGCTCCTCACAGCCATCGAAACCGGCGAAGAAACACTACTACGTTCTTTCTTCCCCTGAGCGGAATTACCGCGCAGCGGGAATCGTTGCTCGATTTTCATCCCGGCTTGGCGGCGCGCAAGCGCCGCCGACTGGGGTAAACAAAGAAGAGCCCGGAGCCACCGGCTCCCAGGGCAAACAACAGCCCGCCTCTGGCGGGCGAGTAATCCATCAATGCAATCTAAAAACACCTTTTCAACCCTATGAAAGTCAAAGATCAAATTCAAAAACTCCTTCAGGGCCTCAACGAGGGGCTTTATGAAAAAGAAGAAGTGATGGCCCTCGCACTCTTGTCAGCAATCGCGGGCGAGAGCATTTTCCTGCTGGGAGCACCTGGCGTCGCAAAAAGTCTGATCGCGCGGCGGCTCAAATTTGCCTTTCAAGAAGGCAAGGCATTTGAGTACCTGATGAACCGTTTCAGCACGCCAGACGAGATATTCGGCCCAGTGTCGATCACGGAACTCAAAAACGACAATTACATCCGCAAGGTCGAGGACTACCTGCCGGGAGCAACCGTCGTCTTCCTCGACGAAATCTGGAAAGCAGGGCCGAGCATCCAAAACGCACTGCTCACCGTCCTGAATGAAAAAGTTTATCGCAACGGCGCGCAAGAAATCAAAGTGCCCATGAAGGCATTGATCTCCGCCTCCAACGAATTGCCCAGCAAGGGGGAGGGACTGGAAGCCTTGTGGGATCGATTCATATTGCGTTTGGTCGTCGGCGGGATCAAAAGCCAATCTGCCTTCAATGAAATGATCGACTGCAAATCCAGAGCTTATGAGGACAACATTGATGGCGAACTTAAAATCGCCGACAACCAATACAAGGCATGGAGCCAAGCCATCGACAACATCAAGGTGCCTGAGAATGTATTTCAGGTGATTCAAGTGATTCGCGCGGCGATTCAGGAGAGCAACAACAAGAACGAGGAAGATACAGATGACATCTATGTCTCAGACCGTCGTTGGCGCAAGGTCATTCGATTGATGCGCTCGTCCGCCTTCTTGAATGGTCGCTCCGAGGTGGATTTGATGGATTGTTTCCTCATCTTCCATTGTATTTGGGATGAAGAGGGGCAAATGGAGGTCGTCGAGCGGATTGTGAAGAATGCCATCGAAAAGCATGGATACAAATTGACGGTGGACTCCAAGGTGGTACAAGAGGAGCTTAGCGAATTGGAGGCAGAAGTCTTGGAAGAAACTAGTTTTCTAAAAGTCATTCAGAAAGAACGTGTAAAAATCTACAATAAGACACATTACAGGGTTCCTGGAAAGGACAATCAATATATCCAGATTACAGACTACGATGGATTAAGTACAACACAGCAATCCACGATTAAATTCTATCTCCAATCGAACCTGCAATTCGTTCATCAACAGAGCTATTATTGCACGAAGGGTAGCGAAAAAAACACGATTTGCATTCGCGACCTGCATTCCTACAACCGCACTTCGCTACCTCAACATGAACTGGAATTAGAAAAATACGACGACAAAATCAAAGCCACTCGCAAGCCCCACACCTCCACCAAAAAGCACTTCGACGAGCGGGTCGCCAAGATCAAGGAGCAGGTCGTAATGCTCCACAAGGAGATCGAAAATTATCGCAGCAACGACCTCAAACACCTGCGGGTCAATCTTTTTGTGAATCCCGCGCTGGCTGATATTGTCGAATCCAACCTTACTGCGTTGGAAAAGGAATTGCGGAAGTTTGACATCGAGGCCAACCGCATCAAGACTTATTATGAAACTGTTGCCGACCAAACCAAATGAGTGACCCGATGAGCAATGACTTCGCCCGCTTCGAGAATTTCGGCAGCATCGCCGATGCCCCCACGCGCAGGAAGATTGCAGCGGCCATCCAAGCACACCTTGCATCAGGTGGTAAGGTCCCGCTGGGACTGAGCCCCAAGGAAAGTGCGCAATTTGCAACGGCCCTACAAAAAATCAGCGCCAACCCGACCTTGCTCGCGCTTTGCGCACAAGACGAGGCATTGACCAGTCAAATTACGCAGGAAATCTTGGGCTTCATCAACGCCACACAGCGCAAGCTGAACACTGCTTCGGATCCTTTTGAAAAAGAAAAGGCGGTGCAAACACGCTTGGGCTATGCGCCCGCCGCTGAATTTACTACGCATTGGAAGGTGATCGCTGAATTTCTCAAATCCAATTATGCCCAAAAAGAAATCGACACAGACTTCTATACGGGCGAATTTGAAACAGCCCTAAAGTCGCCGCTCGACGAAAAGACAGCTGCAAAATTCCAAAGTATCAAGACGCACCTCCACGACCGCTGGCAAGCCCTCCTCACCCAAAAAGAGCTCGCCCATCAGCTCGACCTCATCGAAAAGGAACGCGCCCAATTCGTCAAGGAACTCTATGCCCGTGCCGAAGAACTCAAAAAACTCAAGGAGGCCTTGGAACCCTTTACGCAGGAATTGGGTCGCCTGTGGGATATGAGCAAGGGCAATTGGCAGCGCGTGAATTTCGATCTGCTCAAGCAATATGCCGCCCTGCTGCAGCGCAATGAGGCCCTGCAACAGCTCGCAGAAATGCTCGGCAAAATGCGCAAGGCAGAGACCACACTGGAAGAGGAATTGTACAAAGACATCGAAATCAAGACCGTCTGGAAAGTCGAGCGTGCCCAAAAATCGGAACTCGTCGGCATCAAGGAAAGCGATGACCTCAACAACCTCCTGCCCGGCGAAACCGCCCTGCTCGGCGACCCAGACTTGGAACTCCTATTTTACAAACGCTTCGCAGAGAAGAAGCTCCAAGTCTATGACTTCCAAGGCAAGATCAAAGATGTCCAAGAAGAAGAAATCGAGCGCACCCGCTTCAAATCCAAGGAAGAAAAAAAGGGGCCGATTATCATCTGTGTCGATACGAGCGGCTCCATGCACGGCGCGCCCGAGACCGTCGCCAAGACCCTCTGCTTCGCCATCCTCAAGATCGCCCTCCAAGAGCGCCGCAAATGCTTCCTCATCAGCTTCAGCACCGCCATCACCACCCTGGACCTCACCGACTTCCAGCACTCCCTCGACAAATTGCTCAACTTCCTAGGCATGTCCTTCCACGGCGGCACCGACGCCTCCCCCGCCCTCCAAGAATCCCTCCGAATGCTGGAGCGCGACGCCTACAAAAAAGCCGACGTGCTCATGATCAGCGACTTCGTGATGGGTGAACTCGGCACCGAACTCACCCAGAAAATCAAAGACGCTAAAGAAAATGCCACACGCTTTCACAGCCTCGTCATCGGCACGTCAGCCAACACAGGCGTCGTGAAAGCCTTCGACAACAACTGGATCTACGACCCCGCAAGACCCGAGGGCCTCAAAACGCTGCTGATGCAGATGCGGGAAATATGAGCCCGCCCCGATCCTCGGGACAGGGCCATCGGCACCCCGCCAGAGCCTGCCCTGAGCCACGTCTAACGGGGCGGATCTGTCCATAAAAAGTCAATAACTCTAAAAATAGAAAGCTTATGATACACCACCCAGATTCCACCGCCACCCTCAACGGCCACCCTACGCTGGCCGAGGAGCCTCGTCAGGCACGATCGCAACCGATCGACAGCGAGCTCCCTACCATCACGCGCCTGCGCTACTTGCGTGTGGCTTTTAATCTCCCTTTGCAGCCCTGGGAAATACCCAGCTTCAGAGGGGCGATGATTGACAAAATGGGGCGCGAACACGATCTCTTCCACAACCACTTGGACGGAGACAAATTCGCCTACCGCTACGCGATGATTCAGTACAAATCCATCGATGGACATGCCGCCATCGTCGGATTGAATGCGGGTGCGGATGCCTTGCAAACCTATTTTGCGATGCCGAACCGCAGCATTACGATGGCAGGAAACACCCACGAAATGGTGATCGATGACCTGCGCATGAACCAGGTCGTAATGCGTACCTGGAACCAACAATTTCACTACCGCATCGAAAACTGGATTGCGTTGCAAGACGAGGCCTATCCTGAATACAATGCCACGGTAGGTTTGGTCAAAAAGGCAGCCCTCTTGGAACGCCGGCTCACCAACGCGATGGTCACCATGGCGAAAGGGATGGATTGGTGGGTGGATGAACCGATCCAAATCTGTGTGACACAGTTTTGGGAGCCGCATTTGGTGCGCCTGAAAGGTGTGCGCTTCTCCGCTTTCAATGTGGAGTTTACCTCCAATGTCTTTTTGCCCGACTACATTGGTTTGGGAAAGGCGACTGCATTGGGTTTCGGTGTCGTGAAAAGCATTCAACCGAGAAGTCATGGAAAATAAGCGCACAACCCTACAATTGGCGGCATTGCTTTACGATTTGGTGCCTTGGTATGCCGCTAGCCAAGGCAAATCCTCCACCACGGACATGGAGCTGAGGGCAACGCAGGCCCAGGTCATGCTCGAAGGATTTGCACCCGTCTTTGCTGGAATGGCTGTGGACCAGTCATTGCTGCAAACCTTGGTCATCGGGAAGGAGGATGGCGAGGGCCTCTTCGCGATCCTCAAGACAGCCAGAGACTTGGCTTCAGATGGGGAAACCCTGCACAGGGACGGACTCTTGCGCCCGATCTTGGAAGTGCTGGGACAGAATGAAAAGATCGGCGTCGCTCAGGTACACGCTTTTCGACCCAAAACCTTGACCATTGGTGACAATGCATTCCCTGAAAAGATCGGACAAGTGGACAGCGCTGCAGCAGGACAGCTTTGGAAAGGCTTTGCAAATGAGTTCCAGCAATTGCCACGGACTTCGCTCATCCATTTTGTGGAGAGCCTCGCCTATCTGCTGCAGAAATATGCTGCCTTCCTGCCCGCAACGAGCATCAAGGGGAATATTGTGGCGCTCTGCGACCACGCTAAAACGGTCGCAGCCCTTGCCGCCTGCCTCTACGACACCCGTGAATCGCAGCAGGAAAAGCCATTCCTGCTCGTGGGCGGCGATCTTTCGGGCATTCAATTGTTCCTCTACGACATCATTTCCAAGAATGCCTCCAAATTGCTCAAGGGCCGTTCCTTTTACCTGCAATTGCTCATCGACAGCATCTTGGATGACCTTCTGGAGCGATTGCAGTTGACCGAGTTACAAGTCGTCTATGCCTCTGGGGGTGGCTTCTTTTTCTTGGCTCCCAATACGCAAGCGGTACGGGCGCAATTGAAAACGGCATCCGAACAATTGTCTCAGAAAATCTTTGAGGTACACCAAATCCAACTCACTTTCTCGTTGGCACATTGTGAGTTCAGTGCCGATGAGATGAAGGGACAAGGCATTTCCAATGTATGGGAAAGTTTGATCGCCGCTGTCAATGCCAGCAAACAGCGCAAGTTTGCGTGGCAGATGCAACACGACAAAGATTTCTTTGATCCCCGCGAGCTCGGGGGTGAGCAAGGTAGAGATGCCATCACCAATGAGGAATTTGGGGCGAATGAAAAGGTGGAGGAATATGGTCATGAGGGAAAGGAAATCCAAATCAAGACAAGTACCAGGGATCAGATTGAACTAGGGCAAAAGTTGCGGAAGGCGCAATGGTGGTTGCGATCAGATAAGCGACTCGATTTGCCCTACGAGCTCAAAGGATTTCGGCCATGTGGCATTGGCCCCTGGAATTATTTCCTGAGCGATGCCGACTTGCGCAAAGTGGGTGGGCAACTCAATGGCCAGCGTATATTTCGGATGAATTCCACAGACTTTGTCGCTGCCGAAACCCAAGGTGCCGCCTCGCTAGGTTTTGTCTTCTACGGGGGCAATAGTTTTCCTGCGGATGAAGACGGTGACCCCGTTCCCTTTGATCAGCTTGTAGGCAAAGACCGCGAAGGCGAATTCAAACGCTTGGCAGTCTTGCGGATGGACGTGGACAATCTGGGCTATCTGTTTGCACAGGGACTCAAGGACGTGCAACTGACGTTTGCCCATTATGCTTGCCTGAGCCGGAATCTCGACATCTTTTTCAAGGGCTACTTGAATACGTTGCGCGAGTCCGATGAGGAGGTTGCCGAAGGCAGCTATATTATCTATTCTGGTGGCGACGATCTCTTTATTGTGGGACAATGGGATCTGCTCATTACCATGGCCGATCGCATTCAGCAAGGCTTTGCAAAATGGTGTTGCGACAACCCGCACATTGGACTCTCAGGCGGCATCACATTGGTTGGACCAAGATTCCCGATCTCGCGTGCGGCGACGCTAGCGGATGAGCAGGAAAAGAAAGCCAAGAGATTCAAAACCAAACTGGATGCCGATTGCAAGCCAACGTTGGAGAAAAATGCCATTGCAATTTTTGGTTATGCGCTCAACTGGAAGGTCGAATTCCCCTTGGTGCGCGACCTAAAGGATAAAATCAAATCCCATTTGGCGGACGAAAACCAGATCCAGCAGAGTTTCATCAGCAAGATCAAGGGCCACCATGGGCAGTATTTGCAGCAGAAGGCCGACAACGAAGCCGAAAGCTGGCGCTGGAACCTGGCTTGGAACTTTGCACGCATGATCGAGCGCGAAGGCCGCAACGGCGAACGCGCCAAAGAATTCCTGAAACGCATGGCGTCAGACATCGCCACCAACTCCCACTTGGGCAAACCCACAGGCTCCCCTCACCCCTACCTGACCCTGGTGAATGTCGCTGCCCGCTGGGCAGAATTGGAAATCCGCCAATACCCTGTGTCAAAATTACCATCCCCGATTGTACAATATTAATTTCAAAGAGAATGAATGAAAGTAAGAAATTTGATCCCTCTTGGATTACCAACGGGATCAACACCGCCGCCATCGATTATGCGGAGGAATTAGGCAAGGCCTTTTCTGATCTCAGGGCTAGGCCAGATTCAGAGAAGATTACGACCACACAGCTCCGCAATATTTACGGCGAAGTTAAGGTGATCGAAGCCCTTGGTTATGAAAAGGCACATACCCGCTTCCTACTGCTCCGTCCCAAAATTGCCTACACCGCAAAACGAAGCAGGGACAAAAGCAACCGAGAAACTGCGCTCGATGAATTCAGAAAAGTATTTGAAAAAGCGCACTCTGCGGTTACAGGCACCTCAGAAGAACAACTCACTCGTTTTGGACGATTCGTTGATTTCATGGAAGCGTTCCTGGCGTACCACCGATTTCATTCAGAGCGTAACAATTGAAATCCTCCAGCAGCGTGCGGCCTCGGCCCCGCAGCAAATCATTTTCCTGATCTATAATTCCCAGAAAGAGAAAAAATATCTTTGTTATGAAAGCAATACTCAAAAAGAAAATCATCTTCCGAGGCAAAATCGAAACTGTTTCAGGCCTCCACATCGGCGGGACGGAAGCAGGCATGGAAATCGGCGGTGTGAGCAGTTTTATTGTGCGCAATCCGAGCGACAACATGCCTTACATTCCTGGCTCCTCCATCAAAGGTAAAATGCGTTCATTAATCGAGCTTGTACAAGGGCGAATTGGAAACAAACCAATGGGATTGGTGAAGAACGGCCCGTGCATGGAACCCGAGAGTCACGGTGCCAAGTTGTTTGGCAACGTTACCAATGGTGAAGAAGGTGGTCAGCGCCCATCGCGAATAATTGTTCGGGATTGCATGTGGCAAGGACCTACTGCGTTCAAAAATACAGACCTCTTCTTCGCCCAGGCCAAAACAGAAGTCGTCCTCGACCGCCTCACCGCCAAAGCCATGCCACGTACCATCGAGCGCGTGCCGCAGGGCGCAATCTTTGGCCTGAGCATCGTCCTCAATATCTTTGAAGGCGAGAATGAAAAGGAACTCGTCGACCTTGTCTTGCAAGGGCTCCGCCTTCTGCAAGACGATTACCTCGGCGGCAACGGCTCCCGTGGTTACGGCGAAATTAAGGTCAATCTCGAAACCATCGTGGCCCGCGACGCCAACTATTACCTCACCGGAACCGACGAGGAAGACCTCCAAAAAACTTATCCTATTCCTGTCACCCTCAAGGCAAAACCATGAGCACCACGGCCAAATTCTGGGCCGTGAGACTCCAATTTGAGTCTTCGGTCACCTTCTCGTCGGGTAAGCCCGACTATGCCCGCGGGCAAGACCACCTCTATTCCGACACCATCAAATCCGCGATGGCCTCGGCAATCGTGAAGCTCAAGGGCGCAGCCGATTTGATGCAGTTTTGGGATGCCTTTTTTGTCTCTTCCGCATTCCCCTTTGTCGGCGACGAGCACTTTTTGCCCACCCCCCTCAAAGGTTTTCAGATTCGGTTTGCGGGGCAGGCAGCAAATGCGGTGACCGCTGAAGAAAAGGCAGCGTCCGTCAAGTCCAGAAAAAAAACCGCCCGCCTACGTTACCTGAGCAAATCCTTGTTTGAGCAGGGCCTGCAAGGGAAAACCATCCGTTTACAGGAGGATCAACTTTCTGGCGATGGCAGCTTGGCCTCTGAAAATACGTGGCCCACTCAGACGGGTGAACGACCAGAATTCAGCCGCGCCACGACGCAGCGGGTAAATGTGAATGCCGGCAATGACGATGCCATTGCGGGAAATGCCTACGACCCCGAGCCCTTCTTTCTGGAGCAACATTTCCCCAGCGCAAAAACGGGTTGGTATTTCCTTGTACAGCTGAAGGATGCACAAGACATGGCCACCCTCGCCCTCATCAAGGCAGCCCTGCGGCTGCTCGAAGATGAGGGCTTGGGCACCGCAAAAAGCAGGGGGATGGGCCACTTCACATCCAGCCTCCAAGCTTGGACCCTGGAAATCCCCAAACCAGATGCCGCTTCGCATTGCCTCAATCTCTCCCTCTATTGCCCTGAAAAGGACGAGCTTTCTTCTGCATTTGGGGACAATGGTGCCTGGGCCTTGCTTAAGCGCGGAGGGCATATTGCGGTCACCGAACAGCAAGATGCCATGCGGCTGCGCAAGAAGTCGATCTTCATGCTTAGCGAGGGTTCCGTATTTCCGTATGCGGCAAACCTGCAAGGCAAATGGGTCGATCTACGCCCCCAGAACTCGGCCCTGTGGCAAGCCCACGCCATCTTGCGCGAAGGCCGCCCGATCTTTCTGCCTTTTGTAGCCCATCAACCCTCAACCTGATCCGCCATGGAAGAAACACAATTCAATGAGGTTCATTATCTTGAAATCGAGACGCTGAGCCCCGTGCATGTGGGCAGTGGCAATCGCCTCAAGCGCGACTTTGAGTACCTGGAATTCCCGCCCACCGATGGCAATCGCCGCAAGGTCGCAGCCGTCACGGATTTGGGAAAGGTGCTCGGCATATTGGGTGAAGGCCGCATCCCGCAATGGTTGACCGTGATCGACCGTGGAGAATCCACACTCAATCTCTTGAGGCAAGTGCGACCGTCCATCCGCCCCGCCGATATCAGCAGCCGCTTGGTGCAATTTGCCTTTGATGACCGGCGCATGTTTGAATTCAAGGAAATGATCCTGAACGGCGATGGCCTTCCCTACATCCCAGGCAGTAGTCTCAAGGGAGCATTCCGCACTGCCCTGTTGGCGGAGGGATTGCAGGCAAAAGGGCGGGGATTCCGCACCAGTCTCAGCGATTGGAAAGCCAAAGTGGACAAGTTCTTTGGCGCGGACATGAATACCGAGGTGATGCGTTTCTTGATCCCTAGCGATGCCAATTTTGTGCAAACAGAATGCCTCGCCATCGACATCCTCAACCGCTACCACGACGGATGGGGCGTGAAGGAAACCAAGGATCCGCTGTTTGTGGAGGCCATTCCAGCAGGTGCCAAGGGCTTTACGCGCTTGGTATTGCCCAAGGTGCTCTTCAAGGAATTGGAGAAAACCCACGATCAATACGGCAAGCAGCGCAGCCACGGAATCTTCCCACGCAATGCCCCGCAATGGCCGCAAGTCCTTCGCACAACCCACGCGCACAATTTGCGCCTGCTCCGCAAGGAAATCGCCTTCTGGGCCTCCGAAAGCAATCCCGCAATCGCTGGAGATTACATCGAGCGCCTCCAAAAGATCCTCGAAAAAGCAGAACGTTTCGACCCAGAAAAGGAAGCCCTCATGCGCCTCGGCTTCGCCACCGGTTGGAAAAGCATCACCGGCGAATGGCAAGAAGATTGCATGCACCCCGCAGACTTCAAAGACCTGATGCTTAGGCTCAATCCCACACCTTTTGCCTATCCCAAGACCCGCAAATTGGCGCATTGTGAGCAGCCCTTGGGTTATCTCCGGATCCGGCATTGTGAAGAGGATGGCCGAAAGGTGCGACGGAAAAATGGTGGCGATACACCATTCCCACCAATCGGTGATCCACCACCACCCGTACAGCCTCCAAAATACCACGCAGGTCCCTTCCGCAAGGGTGTCGAGGTGGAGGCCGAATATTGTCCCCAAGCCAAAGACCAAGGCGCCATGAAGACCTTCAAGCTTTTCCTCTTGGAGCCTGGAAAGGAGCAATTGGTGCTGTTGCCTTATCGTACCGAACTTGTAATTGGGCAGCGTGTCAAGGTGCGGATCAATGATATTGATGCCAAGACCGGTGTGATCCGATCAATTGAGATGAGGGGGATTTTGTAGGGTTTTGAATAGAGCTATGCACTACGATTTCTGGCGGGGCTTCCGCTGGAAATTGTGCATTTGATAGGCTTGCTCCGCATCCCGTAGTTTTTTGACATAATAGCAGAGATGGGGTGTGGAGGGAGAATGATATTTTGAGAATTGTTCCAGATGGATTGGGGCTAAAGCTGCCACCGTATCTTGTATTCGTTGTTCATTCCAGACTAGAACGTCCTATCCACCGAAATAGGACTGAGACTTTCAAACCTCGTAACATTCGCCGCTGTCAATCCCTGAGTTGCCGTTCCACAGAATTGGGACTTAGACGTGAACATTTGTTCCCCATACTTGGTGGGCAATCATAGATACTTTTCCACTGAATTAGGACTAATACAGAACCACGTGTCCCATTATGAAATGGGCGCCGTGGCAGAGGTCCGTTCCACGAAATTAGGACTGAGGCCGTCCAGTGTGTCCCATTTCTCCTGGCAGATCTGGCAGAGATGCCGTTCCACCGAACGAGGATTGAGAAAGCATCCCGGCTATCATGGCTTGTATGCAGTACAAACAGAGATACCGTTCCACTGAATTAGGACTGGGAAAATGATTCGCTTGCGCTTGTTATCGTGATTGCAATCAGAGATACCGTTCCACCGAATTAGGACTGAGACTAGGACGTTATCTTGTTTAGACACTATGTTCCAATCAGAGATATCTTTCCACCGAATTAGGACTGAGACATGCCATCAATCAGCTCAAGAGGCAGCAACACTATCAGAGATACCGTTCCAACGAATCAGGACTGAGATCTGAAAGACAGTGTTCCGCTGACGGCCTGAACAATCAGAGATACAGTTCCAACCAATTCGGACTCGTACGTAAAGCCGAATACAGCATCGCCGTTGGTACCATATTTCAAGATTCCATTTCACCATATTAGGACTGAGAATGGGTCCATGTAATGTAGCAGGTGATCTGGGGATCAAAGAAACTGTTCCACCGAATTGGGACTGAGGCATCTCGTCATCCGAGTCCACGAACAGTTCGATATCAGAGATACCGTTCCCCCGAATTAGGACTGAGACAGGTCGTTGATGATCTCGGAGATGAAGCACATATCAGAGATACCGTTCCACCGAATTAGGACTGAGACCTGATGCGCCCGCATCCCGTGTACTGGACGCGTACTATCAGAGATACCGTTCCACCGAAATAGGACTGAGACACAAGGGCTGCCATGAATGCCAATACGAGGATGGTAATTAGAGATACCGTTCCACCGAATTGGGACTGAGACCTTGAAACCGTAGCAACGTAGTAATCGAGCCCATATCAGAGATACCGTTCCACCGAATTAGGACTGAGACAGGTCAGGATCAGCCCAGTTAAAGATTGCCTGAAATCAGAGATACCGTTCCACCGAATTAGGACTGAGACATTTGGTCGAACTGAACGAGTGCACTTTGATACATCAGAGATACCGTTCCACCGAATTAGGACTGAGACATTCTTCAATACATTTCAAGTTTGTCTTTTCCAAGTAAGTTATATCGTTCCACTGAATTAGGACTGGGACCCTCTCAAGGCGACTCTAGAAATTTGGAAGAAGATCAGAGATACCGTTCCACCGAATTAGGACTGAGACCATTCTGGCCACTTGCCACCATTGGTGAATTCGGGATCGGGGATACCGTTCCACCGAATTAGGACTGAGGCACCGTAACCATTAGATGATCCTTGACATGCTGATCAGAGATACTGTACCACCCAAGAAGTACAGATCCCCTCATGACAAGTGTTTAATCATGACGATCTTTATTATCAGTGATACAGTTCCACCGAATTAGGACTGAGATAGGATGCTTGCATCGTAGGCCCAGAATTCCTTTCCAAAGAGATACCGTTCCACCGAATTAGGACTGAGACAATACCGCACCGAGTTTCATTGCTCCGCTTTTATCAG
>JANORP010000163.1:0-8712 GCA_031415375.1 Bacteroidota bacterium
GCCTTTTGATCGAATGACAAACCCACTTGGTCATCCCGAGTGGACACAAATAGGATTTGCCTTTTGATCGAATGACAAACCCACCTGTCATCCCGAGTGGACACAAATGGGATTTGCCTTTTGATCGAATGACAAACCCACTTGGTCATCCCGAGCGTAGCCGAGGGATCTTGAGCACAGATACACCCCCTGCCCAGCAGCAACACGATCCCTTCACAACGAATTTATTCACTTTTTCAACTTGCTGATTATCTGAACAATACATCACTTGTCATTGGTAGCGTAGCCGAGGGATCTTGAGCACAGATACACCCCCTGCCCAGCAGCAACACGATCCCTTGACAACGAATTTATTCAATTTTTCAACTTGCTGATTATCTGAACAATACATCACTTGTCATTGGTAGCGGAACGAAGTGGAGCCGCTGTGTCCCGCACAACGTGCGGGGAGGGATCTTGAGCACAGATACACCTCCAACACAGCGGCAATGCGATCCCTTTACAATGATTTTTTCAATTTTACAATCTGCTGACTATCTGCATAATATACAGCCAATCATTGGTGCCGAAGTGGTCGAGGGATCCGCTGCGTCTTTGGATATTTGCTGCGGCTCCTTCGGAGCCTTGCAAATACCCAAAGACTTCGGTCGAAATGACATGCAATTTGGCTACTGGTCAACTTCCCGATAGGCGTATTATTTATTGCAGGCATTGCTTTGCTGCGCAAAAATTTGTTTTATCGACCCAGGTCTATCCATAGCTACAGCTCGCCAAACAAGGAGGCGTAGCTCTTTGGGGGGCGCACCATCCCGGTTTCACATCACTGAGATCGGGATCGCTCGCTGAAATACAGGCGCTTTCGCGCTCAGGGCACCAAGCCCCAAGTCGAAGAAAATCCGCAGAAAATGCCCATGCCGGGCGTCATATTGCTATAGATCCTCACGGGTTCAGCAAATGGATTGAAGCCCGTCTCGTAATAAGAGGCTAGCGTCTTGGTGTAACGGTAATAACTTTCTGTCACCGTAGAAAATCCAAAAAATAGGATGGAATTGTCGTGGTTGTTGCTCGAAATCTGCACCTTGATGCTGCGGCTACTTCCATCAAATGTTACATCCTGAAACAAAACGCCGCCGGTACGGATGTCGAATTCAAGGGTCGGGTCCTGAACCCTGAGATAAACAGGATACAGCTGGATGAGCGTATCGTTGAGCTCAATAATCGTGTCGATTTGATAGACGTTGAGCGCATAATAATTGCGTGTGCCCGCAGGGTCATTGATGCTAAAGCTAAATTCTCCAAGAGGACCTTCAAACTGATCCACAGAAACAGAGTCGCGCCAGGCAATCGTGTAGGGTGCCACAGGCACAGGTGCCGCTTCGTTTCCCGTCACATCTGCAAAGCTGGGCGCAGACGCTTTGAGCGTATAACTATGCCCCGCAATGGGCTTGCGCGACCCTGCCGAGACATAAATATCGTTGAGCGAATGGGTCAAGGTGTCGATCACCACACCATTTTCCAAGATGAGCACCAGGGCATTGGTCACGGGTTCTGGCGCGCCTTGCCGCTGGATATCCTGGCTGCGCGACACACTCGCTTGCCAGACGCTGTCTGGTGTAAAGGGCGCATTGACCACCAGCACGGGGTCTTGCTCGGGCAAGTCGATCTCAATGATCTGATCACAGCCGAGCAGCAAGACCAGCATCAAAAGCAATATAGATTGAAGTGGGTGTTTCATGGTTTTCAAAATTTGAAGCGGTAGGCGACGGAGGGAATAACGGGGAAGAGGCTCACTTGCTTGAGTATGCGGGCATTGGTCTGCGGGTCATTGTCAAAGTAGAGGAAGTAGGGATTGCGGCGGCTATAGGCATTGTAAACCGAAAACGACCACGTGCGCGACCATTTCTTAAAGTCCTTGTTGAGGTTCACACTCAGGTCGAGCCTGTGGTAGGAACGCAGGCGGTAACCATTGCGCTCAGAAATGTAATCGACCGTGCTGGGATAACCGAGCAGGCTCAGCTGCCCCAGTTGGTTGCCTTGGTAGCTCGCCAGCGGCAAGGTCGTCGCATTGCCAGTGCCATAGACCCAAGTGAGGCCACAATCGACCTTTTTGCTGAATTCATGTACCAAGACAAAGGATGCATCGTGGCGGCGGTCATATTTGAAGGCAAATACATTTCCATTGTTCAATGCATCAAACTGCCGCTTGTTCCAGCTCAAGGTATAGCCGATCCAGCCCGTGGTCTTGCCAAATTTTTTCTGGAGGAAAAATTCTGAGCCATAAGCCCAGCCATTTCCCTGCACGACTTTGGTCTGCCAATCTGAACTTTCGCCCAGAAATGCAGCACCTTCCTTGTATTCCACCAAGCCCGTCATGTATTTGTAATAGCCTTCCACGCTCAGTTCCAGACCTTGGTCCTTGAAGGTGCGGGCGATTCCCACTGCACCTTGGTAGGCCTGCTGAGGCTTGATGCTAGCAGTACTGGGCACCCAGAGGTCGGTCGGCAAGCCTACATTGGCATTGGTGAGCAGGTGGATGTATTGGTACATCGACGTGAACGAGGCCTTGGCAGCCCAGTTTTCATCGATCATGAGGCGATAGGCGACACGGGGTTGCAATGATTTGTAGAATGTGCCATCGACCAAGAAACCCGATGCATGCAAGCCCAGATTCATTTTTTGGCGATTGCCGATCTTGAAATCGTCCTCGACATAGATGCCCATTTCCCAACCTGGGATCGATTGGCTACCCAGCACGGTGTCCAGTTTGTAGCCATCTGTTTGGATCACGATATTGCTCACACCTGGCGTAAACTTGTGGTTGATGCCATAGCCGCCAAAGCGCACAAAGTGGCTGGGAGAGGCATACCAGTCAAAATCGGTTCGCAGGTTGTAGTCGCGGATCCCAGAGTCATAGTTGAGCGCAAAACGATTGGTGCTCGTCTGCCCGTTGCTGGTCTCGCTGTCTTTTTGATCGGCCCCGACCCTGAAATGAAAGGTGGAGTAGGTCGCGGTGAAATTGGCGAAGAGCTTGTCATTGAAGAGGTGGTTCCACCGCAGGGCTGCGATGGTATTTCCCCATCCCAACTTAAATTTGGTTTCGCCTGCATAGGTGCTGCTGCCATAGTCATAGCTGTACTTGTCGCGCACATAAGCCTTGTCATTGCCACCATAGAAGCTCAGGTACATGCGGTTGCGGTCATTGAAGCGATGGTTGATCTTGCCGACCACATCGTAGAAATAGTAGCCAGCATTCGTGTTGCCCTCCGTCGCTGCCTTGATAATGGGCTGTGCGAGCAGATCGAGGTAGGTGCGGCGGCCGCTGATCATGAACGAAGTTTTGTCTTTCCAGATGGGTCCCTCCAGGGTGAGCTTGGAGGCAATGAGGCCCACGCTGCCCTCGCCATGAAATTTTTTCATGTTGCCGTCCTTGAGGCTGATGTCGATCACCGAACTGAGGCGACCGCCATAGCGGGCAGGGAAGCCCCCTTTGAGCAAGGTCACATTGCTGATCGCATCGGCAGGAAACACGGAGAAGAAGCCAAACAAGTGCGAGACATTGTACACGGGCACACCATCGAGCAAGATCAGGTTTTGATCGGGGCCGCCGCCGCGCACGTAGAAGCCCGTGCTGCCCTCATTGCCCGACTGCACGCCAGGTAGCAGTTGCAGGGCCTTGATCACATCGACTTCGCCCATGAGTGCGGGGATCTTTTTGAGCATTTCAATAGGCACGTCGATCGTACTCATTTGCGTGTTTTCGGCGATGTCCTTTTTGTCATTGATCTCGACCGTCTCCATCTCTAGCCCCTCAGTGGTCAGATTCACATTGATCGTCGTGTCTTTGGTGAGTGTGAAGGCTGCGTTGAAGGGGTTGAACCCGACGTAGGAGCAGTTGAGTGCGATGAGGCCGCCCTCAGTCGTGATCGAATAAAAGCCATAGTTGTTGGTGATCGCGCCGATCTTGCGATCAGGGTCAAAGACCCTGGCGCTGATGAGCTTTTCGCCCGACAAGTTGTCGGTGACAAAGCCGCTGATCGTGTACTTTTGAGCCCAAAGCTGCCCACAAAGGAGCAGGAGCAGGGCCGAGAGGAGGATTCTTTTCATTGACATTGTAGAAACGAAGGCTATTGCAACACAAAAGAGGGCAAAACAATGGCGCGAAGATAGGGCAAAAGATTGACCTAGGCTGGCTGCTGGGCGACGTTTGTGGGAGGTTTTTGGGTGATTTTCTTTTCATTGATAGAATGATGAATTTGCCCGTAGAATGGTTGCAATCGAGAAACTTGAAATATTTATTTGGGCATGGATGGCCTTGGCTGTCGGCACATTTGTCTTGTTGCAGTTCGTGAGCGCGCCTTATGGCCGCCACGTGAAGCCCGGCTGGGGCCCCACGATTTCCAACCGCCTTGGTTGGATCATCATGGAATCGCCCGGCCTCATCATCCTACCCACGCTATTTTTCCTCGGCGACGCCGTCAAGACGCCCGTGCATTACATCCTGCTCGCCCTCTATGTCTGCCATTACCTGAACCGCTGCCTCATCTTCCCCCTGCGCACCCGCACCCAAGGCAAGCGCATGCCCGTGGCCATCATGGGCAGCGCCATCTTCTTCAACCTCGTCAATACCAGCACCATGGGCATCTGGCTCGGCTGGTACGCGGCATACACCGTCGCGTGGCTCTGGTCCTGGCAATTCATCCTCGGCGCGCTGCTCTTCGTCTTTGGCGTCGCCGTCAATGTCGATAGCGACAACCGCCTCCTGCGCCTGCGTGCGCCCGGCGAGACGGGTTACAAGATCCCGCAAGGGGGCATGTTTCGCTGGATCAGCTGCCCGAATCTATTTGGGGAAATGGTGGAGTGGATCGGCTACGCCTTCATGGGCTGGAATGTAGCGGTGCTGGGATTCGCTGTTTGGACCTTTGCGAATCTGGCGCCACGGGCGATGGATCACCATCGGTGGTATTTGCGGACTTTTGAAGGGTATCCGAAGGGGAGGAAGGGTTTTTTGCCTTTTTTGTGGTGAGGGGGGGGAATGGAAATGTAAAGCCCAGCGGATGCTGGGCTTTTTTTGGTGGGGTGATTATTTTTCCATTATCTTTTTTGTCAGATAAAAGGATGTTCCAATCTGCATCTGCTGGAAATTGGTCTTGTAAAAATCATGTTGCATATGAATACGATAGCGCATATAGAACTCCAGTCGGGGATTGGCCTTGAGAGTCGCGCTCAATTGGATTGAATGGATTGACCTCTCTAGATATGATTTGGCCGTGGCACCTTGCCCTTCCCTTGGAATCTGGCTCAAAGTTTCGTTCAAAGAAACAACATTCTGAAACCTATATTGGACACTAAACTTCAATAGTTCGTCGGGGAAAAAATCGACAATGACTTCCGGAAAATGTCGGAAGGTGCCAACACTAAGGGGGCTTGGTATCAAGGTGTTGACAATGCTATCATTTTCAATCCTCCTCAATGTATCAGCCACTAAGACATGACCGAATCTCGCACCGTAGTTGACAAAAACTGTGAGTTTCCAAGGCTGTACATCAAACAGGAATACGTTTTGGTCCATCCCCGCGCTGAAATTTTCGTATCGGAGAAGATCCGTGTTGACTGCAACTAACGTTGTCTTCACTTCATTGTTTACTATCCGCGGGATATAGGTGGATGGCATCTGCCGTAGCTTACCATCCACCTTGGACAAAGTGCCAACTGGCTTAATGAATTGAAAAAGACCTCCATTTGTATACCCACGTCCATCGATTCCCATTCTAGATGTATAAAGGTTTATGCGCTTGTCCACTTCAAATTGCACCAACCCATTTGGTTCAGTCTCCTTGATTCCTAAAACGTCCATAAAAACGCCTCCCTTTACTACCTCAGAAAGCCGATCCTTGAAAAGTTTATGTTCAAATGCACCACTGGTAAAGGTAATGATAGTATCATGCGGACTGAAATCTCGCGTATTGAGCCGGAGATTGGGTTGATAAGAAATTAGAGATGACAATGGAAATGCAAAGCTACTGTCATAATTGACCAAAAGCTGCTTCCTAATTCCAATCTGAAAGTTCCGGAAGGTAGAAAAACCAATGGGATAGCAATTGGAGAAGTGGAGTTGGTCAGCGTCTGTATTAACCACTCCTGCTGAATTCTCAAGCTTCATGACCGCCAAGATCCGTTCTATCATTCCTTCATTGAATTCTATTTGCAAACTTTCAAGTTTCAGAAAACGGAAGTTATCACTTAGCGTCTTCAACGAATCTCGATCGCCTCTCGATTTCTTGAAGGCCCTATTCTTGGCAAGCATGGCGGAATCTAATTTTGAAACGCTCTCCCGCTGCAATTCAACAAGGTGTTTGGCTTCACCTAATTCCTCAGATATCGGCAGCACCTTACTTTGATAGACGCCAGCCATTACCTCAATTACATGATCAAGCCTTGTTTTTAGTCTATTGATCGTATCTATTTGCGCAACCGAAGGGTTTGAAATCTTTAAATAAGTGGAGATGGAATCATTGATCAACCGAGTCCGTTCGTATGAGCCTTCGCTCATTTCGAGGCTTGCAGCCTTAAATGACTTATCCAGCTCGTCAATCAACTTTCGTTGATCACTAATACTGTCGATTGTTAAATCCCTTGTAGCTTTCATCGCCAAGAGAGTAGAGTCTAATTGTGACAACGAATTGTTCGCTAATTCCAATTCTTCATTTACAGTCTTCAGTTCCCGGTTTCTTCTTGCCTGCAAGAGATCATAGTTATCGCGTTCTGATTGATTGATCCGAAATCTTCTGAAATTAGACTTCTTGATCAGGGAATCTTCATGATTCTTGCCCGACAATGATGCCATTACTCTCGGTCTTATTGTCAGTGTTCCTGCAGTAGGGGCATCGTTTTGCTTTGCCACCGCCTCTATGAGCTGCGCAAACAAGTCTGTCGTTTGCCAAATAGAGGTTTCATTGGCTGCAGCAAGTTCATCTTTTGTTTCCTCTATTCCTGTCCCAGAACTATCGCTTTCAGCATCCTTGCTTCCTTCTTTGTCAGCATTCTCAATCTCTTTCAGGGTGGAATTGAATTTTTCGGCAAATTCTCTTCCCTCCAATTTTCGCAAATCGAAAGACTTCAGGATTTTGCGGCCCGAAATTTGAACCTCATATTCTGAAAAATCCGTTTCTAGTATTCGCATCACATATGTAGCCTCTCCTCGGTTGAATTCAACAGAGTCGATCAAAACCTGTGCAAATGAGACATGGGCAAAGCACACTATGGCAAGTAAGAACAATATCTTTTTCATATCATTTTGGCGATTGAATTAACGTCTAGAAAACGACAAGAAGATCTTATCCACATTCATAAGATCGGCGATCCCTGAGTCCATCTTTGCATAAAATGCCGTAAGGCTATCTTTGGGGAAATGAAAAATCTGCAAGGGTAAGGAAGTGTCTGGCAAAAGGAGCTCGCCATTACTGAAGGTTCCTTCTATTACCTGTCCACTTATTCCAACTATTTTCGGGAAGTCCACAAATCTTATTTCAATAAGTCCATCCGAATTCGCAACAACATTTGTGGTGCAGATAAACTTAGGCGGCAGGCCGGCTTCCAGCCCCGAAGCAGTTCCGATATAGCGCCCTCCAAAATTGCTTCCATTATTGCATTTCAAAAACTCCGCCCGTATTTGTTCTGGCATAAACGGCCTCACAAATCCATTCCTCAACTCTGCCAAGGTATCTGGCATTCCATTTATGTTAGCATTTACAACAACCTCATTTGTGATAGTTGCCTCCCAACCAGGTGAAGGGTCAAAAACCTGTAGTAGCAATTGTGCACTACTATCGCGCCAAATGGGATCTATGCCTTCTTGCACCTTAAATACAATTATCGATTTGGGGTCGAGATTAAGGTCAACGTCAGTGATGACTTTTTGAGCCATTTCGATCGACCCAACTTGGATGCCATTGTGTTTCACGGGAATGTAAGACCTTATCCATTCCGTTTCATCCAAGACGGCACCATACGGATCTTTTTGACAACCGACCAGATGCAATAGATTGACTAAAAAACAGATCGAAAACAAAATTCGAATTGATTGCGGATTCATATTTCCATTTAAGTTTAAGAATTCACGTCCTTTTTGAAAAGCTAAGCGCAACAAACGAGACCCTTGCCGCCGGAGAATCCTTTTCGCGACAATTGACCGAAGCAGCTGCCCTTGCTTTGGTGCAAGGCAGTTAGCGAAGGAAAAGAAAGCGTCGAAAATGATCCAGAACATTTACAGCCCCTCATTCCACAAAATTGCCACTCCACTACAATCCAAAACATTCCCAATGTCACCCAGAGCAGTGATTTTGCTCAGGTGGATGTGTGACGCAATTCCGCCAAAACCCCAAAAACACATCAACCCTCCCGTCCCACATCCACCATCCCACGCCCCTCGGTGCGAGCCTGCAGCCAGATGATCGCCTCGCGGATGCCTGGGTAGTGTGCGTCCGAGTGCGCCTGCGTGAGTGCTTCGAGCGCCTGCGTGAGCGTGAGTGCCTTCTCGCGGGGCCACGCAAGTCCGCCGCCACGGTAGAGCGCCTTGAGGAAATCGAGCATCTGCTGCTCAAAGGCATTGATGCCGTAGGGTTTGAGGTAGCGCTGCACCATCGGGAAGAGGTGATCGTAGAGGTCCAGGTTGCCAAGCTCGTAGTGGAGGATGAGGAGAAAGATGCGGGCTGC
>JANORP010000164.1:0-8521 GCA_031415375.1 Bacteroidota bacterium
GGCAAATTAGCAGATAAGCCTCGACATTTTGCGGATTGTCTTTGCAAATTCATCCGCTGTGGAAAAACCTATCGCTGCCAGAATCGATTTCGGGCTAATTTTGAGGCATTTGGAAGTACAGTGAAAGCATACCACGATCTACTACAACATGTGATGGAGACGGGCGTCGATAAGAGCGACCGCACCGGCACCGGCACGAGGAGCATATTTGGCTACCAGATGCGCTTCAACTTGGAAGACGGATTTCCATTGGTCACCACCAAAAAAGTGCACTTGCGCTCGATCATCCATGAGTTGCTTTGGTTTCTGAAAGGGGAATCCAACATTCGCTATCTGCATGAAAACAATGTGAGTATCTGGGACGAATGGGCGGATGCAGATGGAGAACTCGGCCCCGTGTATGGTGTGCAATGGCGGTCATGGCCCACTCCAGATGGTGGCAAGATCGATCAGATTGCGCAGCTTGTCGATCGCATCAAACAAAACCCCGATTCCCGACGCCACATCGTGAGCGCCTGGAATGTCGCTGAGGTCGATCAGATGGCCTTGCCGCCCTGCCATACGATGTTTCAATTCTACGTGGCCGGTGGCCGGCTTTCTTGCCAATTGTACCAACGCAGCGCTGACCTGTTTCTCGGAGTTCCCTTCAATATCGCGAGTTATGCGCTGCTCACGATGATGGTCGCCCAGGCTTGCAACTTGCGCGCTGGCGACTTCGTACACACGTTTGGAGATGCACATATTTACTCAAATCACTTTGATCAGGTCAGGTTGCAATTGAGTCGGGAGCCTAGGCCGCTTCCCCAAATGCGCCTCAACCCCAATGTTGGTATGCTTTTTGACTTCAAGTATGAAGACTTTGAGATCGTGGGCTATGACCCACATCCGCTCATTAAAGCACCTATTGCTATATGATAGTATCATTGGTATTGGCCGTTTCGGAAAATGGCGTGATTGGAAAAGACAATCAATTGCCTTGGCATTTGCCAGCCGACATGAAATTTTTTAAGCAGCTCACCACCGGCCATACGGTGATCATGGGGCGCAAGACCTATGACAGCATCGGTCGGCCACTGCCCAATCGCCGCAACGTGGTGATTTCGCGCAAGGTGGGTTTTGCTCTACCTGGTGTAGAGGTATTTGAGTCGCTCGGAGGAGCATTGAAATCTTGTATCGGCGAAGACGAAGTCTTTGTCATTGGAGGTGGCACCATCTATGCGAAGGCGCTCGACCTCGACGTCGTCGATCGCATTTATATGACCATCGTTCATGCCGAGTTTGAGGGGGATACACGGTTTGAAGTTCCAATTGCAAAGCATTGGCTTACAGATCATGTCGAGCGGCATGCGGCAGATGAGAAGAATCTGTATCCATACTCGTTTGTCACCAAGACGCGGCAGCACGAGGCTCCCTTGCAGCATGCAACAGGATTTGGTGGGTAACTAATCCAGTCTTGGAGGCGGGTTTTCATGAGCGCCTTACACAGGCATTATAGCTTGCAATATCTTTTTGATCGATCCGTATGTTGCATTTCAGGTCGCAAGATGCCTGCTTAATCCCCATGTCGGTGCGCTCAACATCCTGTTTGTGCGCAAGACTGCGATCCTATTTGCAAGATTGGCATTGTTGTCTATGGAAGGTGTGTGCTATTAATTGATTGAAAATGAGATGTATGTGAATTGAAGACGCAAGATTCAGCAACTCAAGCAAGCTGAATCGATAGAATCCTGCACGCAAGATTTCACCTTTGATTTCCGAGGTTTGGCCATCGCCTATGCTTGCCCTACTCCCTCAGCTTTATTACATTGCCGTTGGAAGCCATTCATTCTTTTTTGTGAGGAATGATAGCATGCTCTCCATTTTTCAAGCGCACGCTACTTGATATGGCCAGATTTGAAATTTTTTTGGTGGAGGACGATCCTTGGTATGGGGAGTTGCTCAAATACCACCTGACACTCAATCCCGACTTTGAAGTTTCACTGTTTACGACTGCCAAACAATGTCTGGACCAGTTGTACCGCAAGCCAAGTGTCGTATGCGTCGATTTTGGATTGCCTGATATGACAGGTGACCGCTTGCTAGCTCGGTTGAAAGTGGAAGACGAGGAGCTGCCTGTCGTGATCATCAGCGGCCAAGAAGACATCGCCGTTGCAGTCAATCTCCTAAAAGCTGGTGCAACTGACTACATTGTCAAGGACGACAATGCCAAAGACTTACTTTGGAATGCGATTGTGCGCATACGTGAGACCAAGGGCTTACGTATGCAAGTCGAAGACTTGAAATCGCAGCTCACCCAGCGTTTTGACTTTGAAAACCTGCTCATCGGCAAGAGTCTGGGCATTCAAAAGACCTATCAGCTAGTAGAGAAATCGACGCGCACCAATATTAACGTCTCGATCAGCGGTGAGACTGGCACGGGCAAGGAGGTGGTTGCACAAGCGATCCACTACCATAGCTCACGCAAAAAGCATCCCTTTGTCGCTGTGAACATGGCTGCCATTCCCAAAGACTTGATCGAGAGCGAATTGTTTGGGTATGAAAAAGGGGCCTTTACAGGTGCCATAGGACGCAAGTCGGGCAGGTTTGAAGAGGCCCAGGGCGGGACACTCTTCTTGGATGAGATCGCCGAACTCGACATCAGCTTACAAAGTAAGATCCTACGTGTGTTACAAGAGCGGGAGGTCGTGCGGGTAGGTGGGCACGAAAGTGTGAAGCTGGATTTTAGGTTGATTACGGCAACACACAAGAATCTTGCCGAAGAAGTCAAAAAAGGCAACTTCAGAGAAGACCTCTATTACCGCATCATGGGCCTGCCCATCGTGTTGCCGCCATTGCGGGAGCGCGGCAGCGACACCTTGCTGCTCGCAAAACACTTTGTGGACGAATTTTCAAAATTCAACAAAATGAAAATCAGGGGCTTCACGGTCGGGGCCAAGGAAAAACTGATGAAGCACTCCTTTCCCGGCAATGTGCGGGAACTCAAGGCGACTGTCGAGCTTGCCTGCGCCATGGCCGACGGAAACGAAATCTCCGAAGACGATATCACCTTTCTATCTTCGAGCACCGCCCCAATTTGGACTTATGCTGAAAAGACGCTGCATGAATATGAGATTGACATCATCACTTATTTTCTGAAGGTCTATCAACAAAATGTAGTCCTCACCGCAGAGAAGCTAGGGATCGGGAAGAGCACGATCTACAAATTGATTCAAAACAAAGAGATTCAACCCTAAACTATCGATAGATATGTACGGTATCATCAACAAGTCCATCGAAGACCTCGTCAAGGCCAATTTTGGCCATGACAAATGGGAGATCATACTCAAGCGGAGCGGCGTAGAGGTCGATTTCTTCATCAGCAATGAAGCCTATGACGATGCCATCACCTACAAATTGGCTGGCGCGGTGGCCGAGGTCATGGAGATGCCACTGGGGGATGTATTGGAAGCTTTTGGGGAATGGTGGGTGCTCAGAACGAGTAAGGAAAAATATGGCGGTCTCATGGCTGCAGGAGGCGAAAACCTGAGGCAATTTTTGCACAACTTACCTGCATTTCACAACCGGGTCATGCTCATTTACCCCAAGCTCACACCGCCAGAGTTTCGCATCTCAGACGTATCTGATCGATCGATCTATGTGCACTACTATTCGCGACGCGAAGGCTTACAGGATTTTGTGCGTGGGCTGTTGCAAGGACTCGGTAAATTGTATGAAACTCCTGTGGAAGTCGCCTTGATCGGCAGTCGCTTGGAGGGCGAAGATCATGAAACTTATCAAGTGAGCTGGTGAACATGGAAAAAGCATCCATCATTTTGTCTGATGCCCAATTGAACGGCTTGTTTCCTTTTCATTTCAAGGTCGATCCAACGATGCGTTTGATCGGGTGCGGAAAGAGCCTATCAAAGATCGTTTCGAATTGCCTGGGTGCTAAATTCGAGAGTACCTTCAGACTACTGCGGCCGTTGACGATCGAGCCGACGTTTGAAAATCTTCAAGGACTCGTTGGGCAAATGCTGGTGATCGAGTTGCTTGCGCGCGCAAAAACCGTGCTCCGAGGAACTTTTGAATATTTTCCAGCAACCGATACCATCCTTTTTGCCGGCTCACCTTGGTTTGACAGCGTGGATCAGGTGGTTGAATTGAACTTGGTGATCTCAGATTTCGCAGTTCAGGATCCGATGATCGATCTCTTGCACGTCCTCAAGACGCAGGAGATTGGGACTGAGGATATAAAGCAACTGCTCAACACTGTGAATCTGCAACGCAAGGCGCTCGAACGCGACAAAATTGAATTGCAGCGGCTATCGTTGGTTGCACGGGCCAACCATAACGGTGTCGTGTTTACCGATCCCCAAGGCACCATCACCTGGTGCAACGAGGGCTTCTGCAACATGAGTGGCTACATCATCGGGGAGATCATTGGGAAGGCATTTGTCGCCATGTTGTGTGGACCACTTAGCGACCAATCAGCAATTCGCAAGATGGTTGACAATTGCAACGATGGAATCTCGGTTGAGCTGGAGCTGATCTGCTATCGAAAGGACGCTGGATGGTTTTGGGGGAATGTCAAAAGTCAGGCGATTTTGAACGAAAGGGGCGAAATCCAAGAGTTTTTTGCGATCGTCGAGGATGTGCATGCCCGCACGATGGCCCAGCAGCGTCTTGAGGCGTCTGAAAGTCGGCTCAGTACTGTGATCCGCAATATGGACATTGGGTTGCTGCTGGAAGACGAGCATCGCAAAATCGTTTTGGTCAACCGCGTGTTTTGCGACTTATTTGGAATTCCTGCTCCGCCCGCTGCACTCGTGGGCGCCGATTGTGCCAATAGCGCAGAGGAAAGCAAGGGCCTTTTTGAACAACCAGAATTGTTTGTAAGCCGCATTCAGCAAATTCTTAAGGGGCGTGTGGCTGTCACTGGAGAGGCACTGCTGCTCCAGGATGGCCGCATTTTTGAGCGGGCCTACTTACCCATTTTTGAATTTGAAACCTACAAAGGTCACCTCTGGAGCTATCAGGATACGACTGAAACCGTTAACCATTCCAAAAAACTGCGGATGCAGGAGGAAAAGTACCGCAACATCATTGCGAATATGAACCTTGGCCTCATCGAGGTCGATTTGGAAGAAAAAGTCAAATACGCCAACCAGAGTTTTCTCGAAATGTCAGGCTACGAATTGGAAGACCTTGTCGGTCGAGATGCGAGAAAACTCTTGATGGATGAGTCGGCCAGAATGATGATGGACGAAAAGCAGCGAATGCGCCACGAAGGCAATGCCGACATGTATGAGATACCTGTGCGCAACTTGCAGGGCGACATTCGTTGGTGGATCATCAGCGGTGCACCAAGCTATGATGATGCCGGCAATCTCATTGGTTCCATCGGCATACATCTTGACATCACGGCTCAAAAGTTGATGGAGCAAGAACTCATTGTCGCCAAGGCTAAGGCCGAGGAGTCCTCACGCGCCAAGGAGATTTTTTTGGCAAACATGAGCCATGAAATGCGCACCCCACTCAATGCGATCATAGGTGTATTTCGTGAGCTCAAGCGCACCGACATCAGCCCCGCCAATTCCTCCTACGTGGAAAAAGCCCATGCGGCATCTGATCACCTGCTCTCGATGATCAACAATATCTTGGATATATCCAAGATCGAGGCGGGAGAGTTAAGGATTGAAAAGCAACATTTCAGCATCCGCAAGGTATTGGCAGCCGCCATCGACATTGTACACGTCGAGGCGCAAAAGAAGCATCTCACCCTGAAGAACATCGTCGATCCCGAGGTTGCTGAGGTCTACATCGGCGACGACCTTCGCATTCGACAAGTGCTCCTCAACTTGCTCAGCAATGCCATCAAGTTTACCGAGCAAGGTAGCGTCACGGTCATCTGCACCGTGCAGGCTGCCAATGCTACCCACCAAACGCTACGCATCGCCGTCACCGACACGGGTATCGGTATGGAAAAAGCCTTTTTGGAAAACATCTTCCATAAATTTTCGCAAGAGGATGCATCCACTGGTCGCCGCTATGGCGGTACCGGGCTCGGCATGGCCATCAGCCATGAGCTCATACAGATGATGGGAGGTGACATATATCCCAGCAGTCAGCTGGGCAAGGGTACTACCATCGAGGTGATCCTACCTATGCCATTTGGCAATCCTGAGCTGTTACAGATCGAGGAAGTCGCTGGGTCCCTTGATTTTCAGGAATTGGTCGGCAAGCACATTTTGTTGGCAGAAGACAATCCCATGAATCGCATGGTCGCGCAGGCATCGCTGCGACACTATGGCATAGAGCTCACAGAGGCAGAAAATGGGCGCATTGCCGTCGCCTTGATGCGCACCCAGCAGTTTGACCTTGTGTTGATGGACGTACAAATGCCAGAAATGGACGGCCTTTCTGCGACCAAGGAAATACGCACATTTGATCTCCATACACCCATTGTCGCATTGAGCGCCAATGCTTTTCAACGCGAAATCGATCAATGCCTTGCCGCGGGGATGAACGGTTACGTCACCAAACCATTTGAGGAAATCGTTTTGCTCCAAACCATTCAGCGGCTATGCGGCCACGCAGAGGCCATTGTTGCGACGCCTATCGCGCAGGCTGCTACCACCAGCACATTCAAATTGTATGACCTCATCAAGATTAGGGACATTGCACGCGGCAATGAAGGCTTTGTAAAGCAAATGGTGGATCTTTTCATCGACGAAACACCGCGCGTGTTTGCCAATATGGAAACGGCATGGGCAGCACAAGACTACCCAAAATTGAAAGGGCTGGCCCACCGCATCAAACCTAGCGTGGAGGCCATGGGCATGCCAGCCTTGCACAATGTGGTCAAAAAAATCGAAGTCTTGAGCCTCCAAGCGCCCGAACAAGGCGCCTTACGTACTTTGCTCGACCAGGCGCAGGTCATCCTGGCAGAGGCGATTTTAGTATTGCAGACAGATTTTCCATGAGATCTGGCCTATGATCAATTGATATGCTCTAGGGACCAAGCATCTGCAATGGGTGCCGACAAAGTGCGTGGAGTCTGCTTCCGAATAATGGAATCATTTTCCACGATTCGGAAAAATTGATTTCTCTATCATGCATTAAAACATTGTAAATCAATTGATTATATTGTTGGCATACAGATCGCTTCCTGTCAGGAAATGAATATCCTCATGGAACGCAGATTCAAGTCAAAAATTTTTCTGGTCGATGACAATCCCTTCGGTTTGCGGCTCTATCAACAGCAGCTCATGAACTTGGGCTATCAAGATGTCTCCATCTTTACTGATGGATATTCCTGCCTCGACAAGTTGGCAGAGCGGCCCGAGGTCGTTTTTTTGGATCACAACATGGACGGCATCGATGGGTTTGAAGTTCTCAAGAAAATCAAACGTGTCAATCCCAATATCTACGTGGTGATGGTGTCGGGCCAGGAAAATATGGAAACTGCGCTTGATGCACTCAAATATGGCGCATTTGACTACATCATCAAAGGCGACAACGATCAGTCACGCATGGCAGACGTCTTGTTGCGCATCGATCAGGTAAGCCAACTCCTTCGCAAAACCAAGCCTTCAATCTTTCGTCGCATTCTTTCCATCTTCTGAATC
The DNA here is from genome assembly GCA_031415375.1 of Bacteroidota bacterium. Taxonomy (GTDB): domain Bacteria; phylum Bacteroidota; class Bacteroidia; order J057; family JADKCL01; genus JADKCL01. Next base: position 7,608 of record JANORP010000164.1, read on the forward strand.
ATGAAAAATCACCACTTTCTGTTCCTATTCATTTTGCTGGCCCTTAGTGCTTGTCGCACCCAAAACCTCTTATACATGGCGCCAACTGATACACGAAGAGAAATGCTGCTGGATTCAGCCTTTTATTTCAATGCTGATTGGGAATACCGCATCAGGCGAGACGACAAGCTCAGTATCAGTGTATGGGGGCAAGACGACCTCAGTGTTGGCTCAGTCTATGGCATTTACAACTCCAATGAAGTCTATGGCAAATGGCTCATGGTCGATTTGAAAGGGGAGATTGAGGTGCCCAAGATCGGTACTTTGCACGTCGTTGGCAAAACGATCGGCGAAGTCAAGGCTGCGCTCCATGACACGCTGGTAAAATGGCTCATTCGTCCGATCATCGACATCAAGGTCCTCAACAAGGAAATCACGGTCATGGGCGAAGTGCGGAATCCCGGTATTTTTGGAGTGGACGGCGATCAAAATTCCTTGGTGCAGATGCTGGCACGTGCAGGTGGTTACGAGTTTTACGCCAATTTGAAGCTGGTCAAGGTCTTGCGTCAAGAAGGTGAGAATGTCCATGTTGCCACCATCGACTTGTCTGATCAAGGGGATTACTTCTCCAAAAATATTCAACTGCACCCAGGCGACCTCGTGATCGTGCCCTCCAAAAGCTATAAAGAATTCGATAAACGCATCTCGGTCATCATTCCCCTTACGAATACCGTCACCGCAGGCTCCATTATTCTAGGTCTATTTTAACCTACAAAACGATGCAAGAGCAACTCAGATTATTGAGACCCTTCCTGCGTGGTCTGCCGATCATCATCGTAGCGATGGTCATCGGTGTCATCGCTGCAAAAAAATACTTGAGCTACGTGACGCCCATGTATGAAAGCACGTGCAAACTCAAGCTCGCCGACACGCAC